>JBFLYJ010000139.1:0-7550 GCA_040756635.1 Nitrospirota bacterium | reverse complement strand
AATGCCCTGAGGAGATTTTCGAGACCTTTTTTAGGATGCAGCCGGCCGAGATACAATAATATCTTGGCGTTTGCTTTGATCCATCCCAGCCAGTCCGGAAGGGGGAAGGATGATTCGTCAGGCAAATTAATCCCGTTGGGAATGACGCATATCGGATTGATCAGGCCATAATCCCGTATCGCTTTTGCCTCAAACCTTGTTGTGGCATGGATGCAGGCAGCTCCGCGTAGATGATCACGCTCAAAAAGTCCGGCTGCTATCCATTTTTTCAGATACGAGTATTGAAGGGCCCATGGGTCCAGCATCCCATGCAGGCTTATAACATATGGTGTTTTGGTAGCATCCGCCCACTTCTTGTGAGCAATCGACGGGTACATCCACAAGCCGTGACTGTGTCCTACGTCGGCCTTCCATTCGCCGAGCACTTTAAGCAAGTCAGGGGCATAACCCAATCGTTCCGAATATTTTATCTGCACAAGAGTGGGACGGATCGGCAGCCATACGTTTAAGTCGTCATTCCTGCTCTTGTACCGCAGGCTTACTACCCTGACATCCGTATCACGCAACTGACTCATGCTTTTCGTCAAGTCGCGTAATACGACCGATACCCCCCCGGCCCTCCAGTCGACATATGAAACGATATGCTGAATATTCATTTTATATATGAAGCTATTTACTATTCCGGCTTAGAGCAGTTATGCAATCTTCGAGCGAGGCGGCCCAATGCTCCAGAGAGCAGTGCGATACCAGGGATTTTGATGCTTTTCCCAGGGCATTCAGGTCTATTTCACCCGACGACAACCAGTTCAAAGCGCCCGCAATATCTGCTTCGCTGTAAGGATCGAACAATTTTCCATTGACCCCCGGGACTACCAGGTCCAGGACGCAGCCGCAATTTACTGAAACCAGGACAGGCAGGCCAGCGGCCATCGCCTCATTAACAACGAGGCCCCAGGGCTCCCTGATACTGGGTAAGATGAATCCTGAAGCAAAAGCATAATATTTAGGCAAATCGTCAATCTGGACAAAGCCGGGCCAGCATATATCCTTAAGTCCGAGTGAATCTGCTGTTGTCCGTAATTCCCTCTCCTGCGGTCCGGAACCCGCCATGACAAGCCCCCAGGCTTTTTCCCCTTTGCCGGACAGATATGACTTGTACGCTTTGAGTAACCGTATCAGGTTTTTTTCTTCTGAAAAACGTCCCACATATAGAAAATACCGTAAGGGCAGGCCTAATTCATTCTGAATGTCTTTCATGTTCGTCCTGATAGCCTCTGCCCCTGACTCAAAATAAGCATTATCAACCACATTATATCCGCGCCATATCCGCTCACGGGGAAAACCCATATGTTGAAGATATGACGCCGCGCTGGCACCGCCGACAAAGGCAGCATCACAGTATTTTCTTATCCACAAGCCTTTTACATATTCCTTAAGCGTGTTTCTCTTCTGATCAACATGCTGGGATTCCGACAGCAGAACCGTCCCTATGCCGGCACTGTTTTTGGCCCATCGTGCAGCAGCCCTCATCGCCGGATGGGCATAACCGCAGATCACGAGACATTCGGGATCGCACTTTCGAAGGGCCTCTTCCATTGATTTGACGAATTTATGAGGAGAGACGTTCTCATAGGTGTCGTTAACAAGCGTGATGAGCTGAAATCCGTCAGTATCCGGCCTCGCCCAACTTCGGTCACTTGCCCGGCTGGCGAGTTCAATTACCGTAAGACGGGGGATCTTCGCCAGCAGGCTTTTGATACGTGCCACGTGATAAGGACCGAGATGATGGAATATGATCGCAACCTTAATGTTCATTCGGTATCCGGTATGCTGCATATGTATCTGTGAGTTTATAAGATGGTCGTCTGTTCCTAATCAACGGGCCGCCCCGTCTTTTATGCTCGACACATAAACGCTGTCGGCTACCCATATCAGCGGGGGGAATGACCGGCTGATTCGCCTGAGGCCCTCCGACACAGTCACAACTGCCTTTAAGGCAGGCGGCATAAAACGCAGATCGGAATACTGCAGCCCTATGCCGAAAAAGCAGTCAACCGAAAACGTCGTCGTCCCGATTTGAGGGGAAAATAGTTTTTTCAGGGCAGGTAATGACCAGTATCTGACCTCAAAACCGGAGCCATCCTGAAATTTTCTTCGAAACTGGTGGTACAGACACCGTAGCCCGAACTTGGCAGGCATCTGCACACAGCATGCGCCTTTGTCTCGCAGAACCCTGCCGATTTCTGATACGACAACGGCTACATGCTCCCTGCTCAGATGTTGAAGCACGCTGTAGGAAAATACATAATCTATAACGGATTGTTTCAGGGGAAGAAAACGGGCGTCTCCCACGATGAAGGTCGCCTCTGTTCCAAGCTGCTGCGCAACGCGCCTGGCAGCCATTACAGCTCCCAAGGAGGGATCAATCCCTATCACCTTGTAGCCCTTTCGGCTGGCGGCAGTGCTCCATCGGCCCCAACTGCAGCCTACATCGAGGAGAACTTTTCCCTTGCCGAGTGGCGCCCGCAAAACGGGAATGGGATATTCACTTAGGCTGCCGATCTGGCTCTTGTACGCAATACCATTCGTTGCGGCGACAAGAAACGAAACGACAGGATCAATGCCATCCTGTCCGCTGGACGCGAGATCAAGAATGCCGCTTTTTTCTTCTTCACTCAATCCGAGTGATTCCACGTACAGACCTCCATCTGTACTTTCTTCTTTAGCCAGAGGCAAAGACACTCGTGTTGACTCCATAGTCTGCTGAACTTCCTCTAACAGCATGACCGGGACTCCGTCGATAACCGGGAAGCGGCAGCCATTCGGGCACATCAATTCGTTTGCGTGGCAGGACAGTGCCGTGTGATGGCGCGGACACTCCATGTTCTCCAGAAGCCACCGGTTCATGATGTATGTGCTGCCCAAACGGATTGTTCCCTCACCGTCAAATCTGTCTTACCGCATATCATAAATATTTCCTGGCCCCAGTAGTATCAATGAACAGTGCATCGCCCCGCTGAGTGAAGAGACTCCCTGTAAGCCGGGGCTGCATGCAAAATCTTCCGCGTTATTTTGACTGCTGAATTGCGGAGGCATAAAAAATCTCAGGATATCTGCGGGCAATCTCACGCGCTACCACCGCGTTGCCGAGTTCATTTAAATGAATGTCTCTCTCAAAAAACAGACGCACACCCTTTCCGGCTTCGTCCCTGAAGGCAGGCACCAGATCGATATAACTGATTTTGCGTTCCTCTGCCCACCGTTTCCATTTATCAGAGAATTCAGGGGTCACCTGTTTTTCTATCTGCCTGAACTGTCTTGCTTTAGATGGAACAGCGAAAAAAGCAAACTTTGCCCCTGAGGCGAGAACTTCCGTTGACAGCGCGCTCATTAAATCAGAACTTAATTGGGTTATGTCTGGATTTTCTTCCACTGTGCCGCCTACGACATCACTTTTTTCTTCTCTGTGAAACAATATCCATTTTAGCATCAGCTGTGTCTTTCTGAGATAGCGAAGTAAATACAGTTTACGGGACTGTGAGGCAAGCCAGCCCCCTCCAGGTCCGGGTATTGCCGTTACCTGGCCGTTCCTGTCAAGAGTTGCCATACTGTAATATTCACTGTCAGATGAAACGTCGTTACTGAACAGCTGGACGACAACTAGCGTCGGTCTTAAATTTTTTATAGTTTGCCTCCACTGAAGAAGATAAAATATGGGACTGTAACTTGACACAGCGAAGTTCCATGTTTTACATGATGTCGAGTGACTTAATATCCCCACAAAGGACTTCCCGTATTCAACCTGCGCGGCTTCCGTAAATGAATCTCCCATGAAGGCAATCCGGCAGGACCCAATGTCTTCTGCTGTTTGTTTTCTGCCTGTCTCTGAAATCAGCCTGTCTTTATCATAATAAACAGTGTGGCCTCCGTACTCCCCGTCAGGAGTGTGTACCACGAAACGGTAATTCGCGGGATGAACATGATGAAACGCAGGGTCCGACTCCAGTGGAGCACTTCCGTATCCAAGCCCAGCGATCCTCAGAGCCACTTCAACGAACACAAAAGCCGTTAGGAAACTCAATGTGATAGCGGCAATTGGAAACAGGAACCTTGGTTTCAAAATCGTTCTTTACCGCCGGATATATTTTGATATGTTGACGGAGCCGAGACCCTGTAAACTGCCTCTGCGTGCCGCTATTATTCCGTCCACCGAATAAGACCCGGAGACGTCGGCTTCAGCTATTATGTGAAAATTATGTGCATTCAGAAATGCCAGGCATTCCTGGTGCAGTTCATTCGTGTGTGTCGAGATGAAAATATAGTCTATTTTGTCGGCATGCAGGGCATCGGCCGCTCCCGTCAACATATCGTATTCAGCCCCCTGGATATCAGCATGTAATATATTTACCCGCTTCACATTATTCTCTCGGATATAGTCATCAACGCATATGATATCTATACCCTCTTTGGTCTTCCCTGACATTGCGCCCACAAAGCCCTGTCTGAAGCTGCCCGTCATGTTCGAGACCGCAAAATTATCTTTGCCGAACTCCAGATTTCTTTGTTCAGGTTCAACTAAATAACAGGTCGGTCTTTTTACCTCCTTGTGGAACCACATGCTGTAAAAACCCCAGTACGCCCCCAGTTCAATCATCACCGCATCTTCAGGCATGTATTTGAGCACTTCCATAAATATACGCTCTTCCTGCGGTTCATGAACTCCCCGGTTATACTTCAAGAGTAGAAGATTGCCTATTCCATAATAACTGCCTTTTATAATCCTGAGTCCATTGTGCATGACCAGACAGCCATCAATAATTTTCCCCGCATTCTTTACACGCGGGATATAACGGTTGTCCGGGCAATGTATGACGTCTTCTATGCGGGTCTTCCACTGCCTGCGAAGACCGGGCTGGCAGCAGAAGAACAGAATAAATTTTATCGGATATTCAAGCCGGTGCAACAAAGGCTTTATTAAAGGCACCTGCCACAATTTGTAATATATGTTTCTCAGGTAAAGGAGCATTTCGGAACGGTTGTCAGACTTTTATTGGTTCATGATCTGCGTCATGTCTGAATTGGTATCTGATTGCTGCATTAAAAGGCGCGGGGAATGCTTCCCCTTCATCAACCTGGATTTCAAGAAAGTCATTTTCGTAATATAAGTTCTGTACCATCTTCCCCTTATTCCAAATAACCGGCATACGACCTAGGTACGAGGCCCATGCGCTGAATGTTGAGGCGGACGTAACCAGTATGTGGGCTCTGCTCAGGGCGATCAGGTCCCCAATGCTTGAACCGAAAGCCAGTTTTCGCGAGTTTGGCATGTTCAGCAGAGGGGCAATCTCTTTGTCTTTGCCGTCGGTGAATACATAAACCGGCGCATCAGATTCTACTGCCGCGCGTATGCGCTTTACGATACTTATATACCAGGATATTGGAATCTGCTGAGATGATAAGGCGAAATCAGTCAACCTGACATGCACGGAAATCGAGCCCGAAAAATCAAACCCCAGACTCTTTTTGTGCGGTTCCCTTGTTATCCTTAACAGTTCCTGTTTTACATACGCATGGTTTCTCAGTATGTTCCCGAAGTAGCTATCCATCCCTTTAAATATGACAACCTTATCACTTCCGTCATCAGGTATCGCTCCCTCGTAGAGGGACTGTTCGTCTACTGCCGACAACCGGGTGAGTGCAAAAACCTTTCTCCACCCACATATGTGGCCGGGAGCGGTCTTGAACAACCCGTAATACAGACGTTTGTCCTTTTCATTTCTTATAAAGGGACCTATCTTGAACTGACGCCATGTCGGGGCAAGAGGGACGAGATTGTATCTGTTCGAGGCAACCAGAGACCGTGCCCAGGGAAACAGGTTATTGCCCAGGCCCGGCCCGCCGACCCTCAGGAAGCCCAGATCATATCCGTCAAATTTTGGGTAACTGTATAGCATTATGTCCTATCCGTTATTTTCAGGAAGCCGCGGTTTGCTGTATATAATAGTCATGCCTGAAACGATCAAATCGACTTCACTGAATGCGCCAAGTAATCTCTCCCGGATTGCCCGGTTTGCTTTTAGGCACTTTACTGCGCGCGGATCGATTATGGCCGCCACAAATAACCGGCAAAATCCGGTCTCCTCCAATAACTCCAGATATTGCTTAGGCTGCAGATAACTGAAAAGCCCCTCATTTATCCACATGCGCGGATCGTATGTCTGATCGGACAGGTCATCAAGGCCGTTAATAAAAGAACGGTATTCCTCTTTACTAAGGATCAAGTGATTATATCCCTCTTCGATTTTATTCAGCCCTGAGACGTGGTCCCCATGCCAGCAATACCATAACGGGCCGAACGTTGCGTACAACACCCCTCCGGGTCTCAGTATCCTCCTGAGTCCCGTCAACACCTTTCTCAGGTCTCTTATGTGTTCAAATACAGCATCGGAAACTATGAGATCGAATGAGTTATCAGCAAAACTCTCCAGGTCCTCAAGGTCTTTCTGCCCGAATTTCAGTAGTGCCTTATCATTTATTTTCCGGCAGGCGTTCACCTGTAGGTTCCAGGCACGCTCAAAATTAAAATAATCTATCCCTGTCAGGGAGTTGACCGGATATTTTATCCAGGATGCTGCATCATACCCAAGGCCGCAGCCGGCTATCAAGATATTCTTGTCTTTGAGCGGACAGAGTCGATTTACCCGTCTGCGGTGTCTTTCATAATCATTTCCCTTCTGTCCCCATAACCACAGGTCGACCGGGAATCCGCACTTGTCCTGATAGCGTCTTTTTAAAAATGAGTTAATCAATACGTTATATACGGGATAGGCAAATCGGCGGACCGGCTTTTTGACAAGTTTCTCCACATAAGGGTCCGGTGTTAATTTAAAATCCGCAGGAGTTTTGTCTTCACTTACCGTCATACTTCAACAAAGGGGACTTAATCCAGAATATCAATTTCACTGGAGCCCCGCCCTTTCATGTATTTGCGGCCGCAAGATCCTTCCCTTATCTACCGGCGATGCCTCTGTATACGTCAATCATTTCCTCGCCTATTCTTTCGATTGAATGTCTGTTGCGAATTCGCTGTGCTGAAGCAATGCCGATTCTGCTTCTCAGTGCTTTATCACGTAGCAGCCTTATAACATTCTCAATGAATTCATCGTCTGTTTTGCAAAGATAGCAGTGTTCTCCCGGTAACATGTCAAGTCCGGTAAAGGCATACTCGGTCCCGACTACCGGCAGACCGAGCGCCATGACCTGCTGTATCTTGGTTTTATATCCGGCGGCGCCATGCTGGGGGTGAATATAAACCCAGTCACGATTCATGAACTCTTCGTAGTCATCAACAAAATCAACGTGATGAATACTCCTGTCTTCGGCGATAAGCTTTCTTAATGCCTTGATCGGGTTTTTACCGAGCAGTGTCAATTGAGCACCGGGAACCTGCTCCCGTATTTTCGGATATGAGTGTTTAATGAATTTAATGAGATTCTCCGAAACACAGGGTACATATAATGGACCGGCATAAAGCATGCCGCATCCGTCAC
>JBFLYJ010000138.1:0-7572 GCA_040756635.1 Nitrospirota bacterium | reverse complement strand
ATGTGGAATATATCTGAGGGAAACGGTTCTTCACAAACTCTTTATCAAGGTGCGTAAGGTCAAGGTAGACGTGTTTTGATTTTGTCCTAACCATTTCGGACACTATCGCCCTTGTCACCGTGTCCCGTGAGGCAAGCTCCGCCATTTCGTGATATTCAGGCATGAATCTTTTGCCGTGAACATTCTTGAGAACGGCCCCTTCCCCTCTCATCGCCTCGCTGAGCAGGAATTGTGGGGCCCCTCGGGAATAAAGGGTCGTGGGGTGAAACTGTATGAATTCCATATCAACGATCTGCGCGCCCGCCCTGTACGCGATTGCGATGCCGTCTCCTGTCGTGATCATGGGGTTGGTCGTGCGTGAATAGAGCTGGCCCGCGCCTCCGGTCGCGAGTATGACCGCCCTGGCAAAGACGTTTATGACTGAATCACCCCTCAGCACAGTAGCGCCAATACACCTGCCGTCCTCGATGATCAGGTCCAGGGTAAAGGCAAAATCATATCGGGAAATGGACGGGTGGGTCCGGGCTTTTTTTATCAGCGCCCTTTCGACTTCCTTGCCGGTCGAGTCTCCATGGGAGTGAAGGATCCTTCTTCTTGTATGAGCCGCCTCCATGGTGAATGCGAGCCTGCTCCCCTCCCTGTCGAATTCAGCGCCCCAGGATATGAGCTCAAGGATATACCCCGGGCCCTCTTCGACCATGGCCCTGACCGCGTCTTCCCTGCACAGACCGTCACCTGCCTTGATCGTGTCTTCAAAGTGGATGCAGACCTCATCTTCATCGCTCAGGGCAACGGCGATGCCGCCCTGGGCGTAACCGGTGGAGCTCTCGGAGATGGTGTCTTTGGTGAGTACGAGCACGCTGCCCTTTGACGCGAGTTCGATCGCGGCCCGCAGTCCGGCTACGCCGCCGCCTATGACGAGAAAGTCCACGGTCTTGATGGATGGCCCCATAATGGTATGAATATTAAAGCATTTAGACGTGTAAGTCAATTTGGGGTTTATTGCTTTTTATTTGTCGATATGATATAAAATTATACTCTTTGCTCTCGCTCCATCGGAGTGAGGGCTTATCTTTCCTCAGCGGAAAGAACTAATCCATAAGGAGGCATTTGATGAATTATTACGAAGATATTGTGATCCTCGACGCTGCTCTCGATGACACCGCGGCGGAAGAAACTGTACAGAGGATCAAAGATGTGATCGTCAAGCAGGGCGGAGAAATCCTGAAGACCGAAAACTGGGGCCGCAGGAAATTAGCCTACGAGCTGAACAAACACCAGAAAGGCAACTACGTATTACTGCTGTTCAAAGCACCCCCCTCAACCATTACGGAGCTTGAGACTTTAAGCAAAGTAGTGGACTCCATTATCAAGTTCATGGTAGTCAAGCTCACAAAGAAAAAACAGATAGAAGCAGCGATAGCGACGCCGCAGAAAGCTGCGGCAAAGGAAGCCCCGGTTGAAACAAAGGCAGCAGAAACGCCGGAGGCCCCGGCCCAACCGGAGGAAAAAGAGAATGTATAACAAAGTCATTCTTATAGGCAATCTGACGAGAGACCCGGAGATGCGGTATACCCCGCAGGGTACGTCGGTCTGCAATTTCGGTATCGCGGTCAATCGCAAGTTCAAGCAGGGCGATGAAATAAAGGAAGAGGTCACCTTTATCAATGTGGTCGTGTTCGGGAAGCAGGCCGATACGTGCGGGCAGTATCTGAACAAGGGCAGCGCGGTGCTGATAGAGGGCCGTCTTCAGGAAAGACGCTGGGAGACGGAGGAAGGACAGAAAAGAAGCAAACATGAGGTAGTCGCCCAGAGCGTGCGTTTTCTGTCAAAGAAACAGGGCGCGTCCGATATCGAGGCCCACGGCGGCGGATTTAATTCCGTGCCGGATGAAACAACGGACATAGAACCATTTTAATATCAGGAAAATAAGATAAAAAGGAGCTAATAACTTGCGTTACAATAAAAGATTTCAGAGAAGAAAGTTCTGCAGGTTCTGCGTAGACAAAGTAGACTTCATCGACTATAAAGACATCAAGGTTCTGAGAGGTTTTATCACCGACAGGGGCAAGATGCTTGCAGGCAGAATGACCGGCAACTGCGCCAAACACCAGAGAGAACTGACCAGGGCCATTAAGAGAGCGCGTAATATAGCGCTGATTCCGTTTATTGAGCAATAATGAGAGTCCCCAAAGGCTGGGTGCCTGTTTTATCAAAAGAGATTATTGAGGAGCTCCTGAAGAGGGAACAGATCGAACTGGTCATTTCCAGGGACCAGGCTGTCGCTCTACTTGGAGAACTGATACTTGAAGAGCTTATGGCAGAGGACAGGCTGAACGCGGAAGTGCGGGAGATGCTGAAGAAGTATGATGCCGAGATAGAGAAGGGGCGGCTTGATTACCGCAGATTATTTGAGATGACCAAGCAGAAGCTGGTCAAGGAACGGAACATCGTATTATGAAACTCACCGACGATAAAATAAGCCATCTGACTCATGTGGTCCTTAAGGGTCTGCTCGAAAAGGGGGCTGTTACCTTGCTGGCTGAGGAAGGGCAGATCAGGCGTGAAATAAAAAGGGTCATAGTGAAAGAGCTCAAGATCGCGGATGGCATAGACGAGACCGTCAGGAAAAAACTGCAGTCCTACTCAAAGAAGATCCATGAAGGCGGCTCTGAATGGGAAGTCATGTATAACAAACTTTATGAGGAAGAGACCTCAAAAAAGGGCAGGGGGTAGCCTTTTTTCAGCACTCGCATCCGCTCCACGCTAATTCTTATTCTCCTGTCTAAATTGATACTGCAATTACATTAAATTGTTGATACCAGGCGAAAGGTCTTGACGGAAAAGCTTTACCTGCGATACCTTAGAAGCCCCATGAAAGCACAAATGATGTCTTTCCGGATCTCACCGGAAGTTAAGTCCTGCAGTCAAGGTTGAATTCCAATATCAGATCGCATTGTAAAGGTTTTACGGCAAGCTCGTTCGCCTGATTTATACAACCTTAAGGTTAATTCAGCGTATTCACACTGCTTCATGCAGCACTGGTACCGGTCCTTTTTTTCCTGCCTGTAAGGATTTTATTACAAACCAGCAGTACAGAGAAGGCAATACATATCCAGGCAAAGATATCGCCGTATTCAGTATAAAAACTTTTGTCCCCTCCGACAGCAAGCTTTTCTGTCAAGTGCCCCTCGATAAAAATATCAGTTCTGTTTATTATCCGGCCCCTGGAGTCGATAAATCCCGATATCCCGGTATTGGCCGCCCTTGCGACCGGGACCCTGTTTTCAACTGCCCTGAAGACCGCCATCGAAAAGTGCTGATACGGGGCTGCCGTGCGTCCAAACCATGCGTCGTTTGTAACGGTCACCAGCAGGTCAGCTCCGTTGTCAACAAATTTTCTGACCAGCCCCGGAAATATGATCTCATAACAGATCAGATTGCCGATCTTCGCAAATGGCGTTGACATGACAAGGGGTTCCTTACCGCGGGCAAAATCCCCTATCGCCGTCACCATTTTATCAATAAAGGGGAAGAGTTCTTTCAGTGGAACATACTCTCCGTAGGGCACGAGATGTATTTTATCGTAAATGGAGAGCACCTTGCCTTCAGGAGACAATAAAATGGCGCTGTTTGATAGCCCCGGATTGTTCGTCCCGGCACTCTTTACAACGACCCCTCCGAAGAGCAGGTAAGAGTTGAGCTGCTCTGAAAAGTTCACGATTTCTTCGGTGAGGACCTTGTCATATCCAAATACGAAAGGGATTGCGGATTCAGGCCATATTATGATGTCGGGCTTATCATCCAGGGCCTCGATGCTGAGCCTCTTGTAAGTATCTATGACCTCCCTCTGAAAGCGGAAGTCCCATTTAACGTCCTGCCTTATGTTCCCCTGTGTAACGCTGACTCTGACATTGCCCTGCTTATTGGGTACGTTTAGTTTACCCACTCCGTAAAACAGTGATCCTGCGATAATAAAGGCGAATACTATCAGGCTGACGAAAATCAGCCGTCTGGACGGTCCGGAATCCGATCGCAGGGTCAGCAGGAGGATAATGTCGTAAACAGCTCCGTTTATCGCTGCTACGAGAAAGGAAACGCCGTAGACGCCGGTAATATCGGCAATCTGGATAAACGGCAGGAATTTATACTGGGAATATCCGAGAGCGGACCACGGGAAACCTGTAAGAGCGTAAGTGCGCGCATACTCAAGACTGACCCAGAGCACAGGAACGGTGAAAAGGGCCGGTAATGACGGCTGTCCTGAGAGGTAATTAAACAGCATCGAAAATACGCCGGTATAAAGCGCCAGATACAGACTCAGACACATAAGAATAAGAATGCTCAGGAACAGGGGCACTCCGCCGTAGACGTACATGGAGTGATATACCCAGTATATCGTGCCTGCGAAATACGTCAGTCCGGTAAGAAGACCCAGATAAAAAGCGGTCCTCGTATTTTTTCCGCGGACTGCCAGGAGAAGCGGCAGAAGGGCTGTCCAGGCGATCGGATACAGGTCAAAAAGCGGGAACCCCAGTACAAGGAGCCCGCCGGACGCGAGTGCTGATATCAGATCACTCTTTTTGAACATAGGATATCATAATTTATTTAACACTATACTTCCACATTTCCCCTCTAACCTTGACTTTGAAAAAATGTATAAGGTATCATTCCCTGCATGGGCAGTTAGCTCAGCCGGTAGAGCAGAGGACTGAAAATCCTCGTGTCCGTGGTTCGATTCCGCGACTGCCCACCACTTTTATTCCTCATAATCAGGTCTTGCCTGATCCCCGGCGCATTTTTTTGTGAAAAAAATATTCTTATGATTTATATTATTGACGAAGGTACTATTTAATGCTATATAGATTATAACGAAATTAAGTCAGTAAGCTGTTTCATATATCCTCAGCATGAAGGACCGATTTAGTAAATATCTGGTATCGATTTGATATGAAAAAGAGTGTTGAAAAGCGGTCGCTCAAAAGGTTCCCTTCGGACATCGCTATAGAGTATTATCTCTGGAAGCCGCTGTTCTGGAAAAAACTCTTTACCGGAAAGATAATGAATGTTTCGGAAAGGGGCATGTTTATCAGCACGAATACTCCTTCTTTTCCTATTGACTCGCTGCTTGAAATATATATCCCGTTAAACAATAATGTGTTGTTTATACCTGCAAAAGACAATACCATTGTCTGGAGAAGTTTATCGTCCGATAATTCCTGTGACGGCATCGGAGTGGAACTCTCAAACCCGCCATGGGAGTTTAAGGAATTAGTGGAAGGACTAAGGTCTGCATCAAATACTTAAACCGCTCTGAAGCCGGTTCCGGGCCTACCAAATACAAAATACAGTCATTATCAGTGGCATGAACTGCATGTGGATTTGCTGCATGAAGTGCAGCCGGAGCCTCCTGAAGACGTCACGGGTTTTTCGACTCCGCTCATACCGAAAAGCGAGAATTTCTTCGTGATGTTTTTTGAGCTGCATTTTGGGCATGACACATCAGGAGCGGACCCGTAGACGAGCTTCTCAAAGTCTTCCGAGCAATCGTTGCATTTGTATTCGTATATGGGCATAAAACTAATATAGAAAATATAAGATGAAAAATCAAAAATATGGAAGTAATTTGTTTTGTTAAGAACTCCCGCACGGAAGGACTTCTTACAATCCCTTCGCTAATATCCAATAAATAATAGTCATTATCTATGCTTTTTTATCTTTGATATTTGATCTATTTAGGTACCTTCTCCCAGTCAGCGAGGAATTTCTCCATGCCGATGTCCGTAAGAGGGTGCCTGGAAAGTTGCTCGATCACCTTGAACGGAATTGTTGCAACATGTGCGCCTATCCTGGCGGCATCCAGCACATGGATGGGATTGCGGATGCTCGCGACGATAATTTCGGTCTCGAAACCGTAATTGTCGAAGATCTCGAGTATCTGGCTGATGAGCTCCATACCGTAGCCGCTTATGTCATCGATTCTCCCTACGAAAGGGCTGACATAAGTCGCGCCGGCCTTTGCAGCAAGCAAGGCCTGGTTCGCCGAGAAAACAAGGGTAACGTTCGTCTTTATTTTAAGGCCAGCAAGTTTCTTTGTCGCCTTCAGTCCTTCTGTTGTCATGGGTATTTTTACCACTATGTTCTTATGGATCTTGGCAAGGCTTTTTGCTTCCTTGACCATACCCGCGGCATCAAGGCTGACCACCTCCGCGCTTACCGGGCCGTCCACAATGGCGCAAATTTCCCTGAACAGCTGTGTCGGTTCCTTTTTCTCTTTAGCTATAAGCGAGGGGTTAGTCGTAACTCCGTCTATGACCCCGATTTCCCATGCTTCCCTGATCTCGTTGATATTTGCGGTGTCGATAAAGAATTTCATAAGGCCCTCCTTTTGGTTGACTGAATAATAAATTTATTATGACCTTCCGTAAATTGACAGCAGCGATGTCGCTGCCATGTGAAGTGATGAATATTATATCAGGATTCAAAAGAAATTTACTGATACGGAAAATGAATCAGCACAAAACGCCAAATGCCGGCCGCAGAATACCGGCATCTGATAATCTATCCATGCATGGCATCATCTATGACCTCGACAATATGCTTTATCCCAAACCCCGCCCCTGTCTCTTTTTTCAGTGCCTCCAGCTGCATTATACATCCCGGGCAGGAGGTGACTACCGTGCCTGCTCCGGTGTCCGATATATTGCGGATTTTCTTCATCCCTATGCTTTTTGACATGTCTTTGAAATGCAGGCTGAAGAGTCCGGCAAAACCGCAGCATTCATCGGCGTGCTTCATTTCGATCAATTCAACGCCTTTTATATTTTTCAGAATACGTCTCGGCTTTTCTCTTATTCCGAGGCCGTAACTCAGATGACAGGGGTCATGATACGTTACTGTGGAAGGAGCTGTTTCGAGGTTTGGGGTAATGTCATACTTGATCAGGAATTCATTGATGTCCATGAGATTATTAATGGTGTCCCCGGTCATGTGGGGATACTGGTCCCGCATGACCATCGTGCAGGTAGGACACATGCTTATGATCGCCTCAGCACGTACTTTGTTGAAATGCTCAATGTTTCTTTCAGCCAGTTTACGTGCCTCGTCTTCAAGACCTAATGATCTGAACGGGGCCCCGCAGCATACTTCTCCCTTAAAAACGACTACTTCATATCCTTTTGACACCAGGACACGTGACAGCGCCTCTCCCAGACGGGGATAGAAGTAGTTGACGCTGCATCCGGCAAAGATCGCCATCCTTCCGATCTTGTTTATTGTCTTATAGACCTGAAGGCCGTTTTTAAAGGGCGTAGGCGATATTTCAGGCACATACCCGATCATCCCCGAGTGGTACAGGCCCCCGTAAAATAACCTCCGCCCCCACTTCAGCACCGAAAAGATATTATCAAATCCCGACAGAGACATTTTTAATGTCTCCCTGAGGAGACGTCCCTTGCCGTAGGCTTTGCTCAGAGCGGTCCTTCCCTGATAAATGACTTCCGGGATGTTTATGCCGGCCGGACACAGGTTTTTGCAGGCGCCGCAGAGCATGCAGCTGTATATCATCCTCGC
>JBFLYJ010000137.1:0-7593 GCA_040756635.1 Nitrospirota bacterium | reverse complement strand
TTGTCGAATATTTGCTCTTTCTGCCGAGTAATCAGTTGCCCTGAATTGTTCCTGACGTGATCAGGTAAGAGGCTGTTATGAATGACTAAAACCTTCTCTGACAAATGCGGTATTTCCTTATTTAACAGGGAATTTACGGCTTCCAAAGGGTAACATAATGCAACGTATATTTACAATATAAGGTCTTATTATGTAAAATACCTGCTGCTATTTTTTTGGTGACAAACCGCTTAAATACCTGTACAATTATCTTACCTTAAAAACGGCTCGGTGACGCTCGTTAAAAAGGAGTAAATATGGATGATCAGGATGACCCTGTGGTAGAAGAAAAAGACGTACCTTCATTCAACATTATTGAGGAAAAGATAAAGGCTATTGATAATACGATTATCATATACAGGGTTTATTATTTCTTTAATTCCCGTATCTTCAGGTTCCAGCTGATAAAAAAGGACAAGATGTGCATGATAGAGTTTTCGAGGCATTTACTCGAAAGCCTGCAAAAAGACGGCACATCAGCGGAACAGCAGTTGATGAGGATACTGGATCTGAATATTGAGAATGCGGATTGCTGGAATAACTTTGAGGGCTAATCTGTAATCCTTCCCAGGAACTTACTCTTATTAATTATCACAGACAAAATCCGGAGTTAAAATGCGTTGGCCGGACATGCCCCTG
This sequence comes from Nitrospirota bacterium, assembly GCA_040756635.1. Taxonomy (GTDB): domain Bacteria; phylum Nitrospirota; class Thermodesulfovibrionia; order UBA6902; family UBA6902; genus UBA6902. Next base: position 6,915 of record JBFLYJ010000137.1, on the reverse strand, counting down.
TCGTCCGCTTGTTGACCTTGCAGTTTGTATACCACTATAATTACAGATATAATGGTTCGGTTTTTTTCAATAGAACTCTTGTGAACTTGTATTCATGCCGGCGGGACTGCGTTGCTTGTGAAGTCTTCACCGGCACATTTAATGCCTGAATGAGAGGGACTCTTAAATGCCGACAAAGGGAACGAAAGTGTATTCTTTACTGCTTGCAGGAGGGACAGGTTCGCGGTTATGGCCGATCTCCAGGGAGCTTTATCCCAAGCAGCTTGTAAATCTCGTCGGGGCTGATTCTCTTGTGCAGTCCACCATCAAAAGGCTGCTCCCCGAGCTTGACGCTGCAAATGTACGCATTGTATGTGGTGAAGAGCACTTCTACGAGATAGCCAGACATCTTGAAGAGATAAATGTCCCTGCGGAAGGCAAGATCATAAGCGAACCCTGCGGCCGGAACACAGCCCCCGCTATATTGCTTGCCACTCTGAATATATTAAAAAAGGAAAAGGACGCCGTTCTGCTTGTATTTCCTTCTGATCACGTCATCAGGGACTCGGAACGTTTCCGCGAGCGCCTGAAAAGGGCAGTCGCTCTCGCCCAGAAGAATTACATCGTGACCTTCGGGATAAAGCCCGACACGCCTGAGACGGGTTACGGTTATATTGAAGGCGCCGGGGCGGTCGGCAAGGACGCCCTTGCGGTAAAGAGGTTTGTGGAAAAGCCGGACGAAAAAACCGCCGCGAAATATCTTAAGGCAGGAAACTTTTTCTGGAACAGCGGGATGTTTGCCTTCAAGGCATCGGTGATGCTCAGGGAGTTCAGGGCATTCGAGCCCGCGATGCTCAAAAAAATGCAGAAGATCGTTTCAACCGGTTTGAAAATATCCGCCGAACAGTACTGCGAGCTTCCTGACATCTCTATTGATTACGCGATAATGGAAAAGACGAAAAAGGGACTTGTCCTGCCCTCCGACTTCGGGTGGAGCGATATCGGTTCCTGGAAGTCGCTTTACGATTTTCTGCCGAAAGGCGAATTTAACAATGTCGTGGAAGGGGACGTCATTCTCCAGGAAACGAAGAACTGTTTTATCAGGGCTGACAACAGGCTTATCGTTGCAAATGATCTTCAGGACATAGTAATAGTCGAAACACCCGACACGGTATTTGTTTCAGACCTTCACAAGAGCAAGAACGTCAAGTCGATAGTCAATGACCTTAAGAAACAGGGACGCAAGGAGTGCAAGGCGCATTTAAAAGTGTATCGTCCATGGGGAACGTACACGATCCTTGAGGAAAACGGAAACACGAAAATAAAAAGGATAGTTGTCTACCCCGGGGCCAAGCTGTCCATGCAGATGCACCACCACCGGAGCGAGCACTGGATCGTGGTGCATGGAACGGCAAAGATCGTAAACGGGGACCAGGTAATCTTCCTGGAAGAAAACCAGTCGACCTATGTCCCCAAGACAACGCGCCACCGGCTCGAAAATCCGGGCAAGGTCCCCCTCCATTTAATCGAAGTGCAGATCGGACCGTATCTTGAAGAGGATGATATTGTCCGGTATGATGATGACTTCGGAAGAAAGTAAAACCACCGCGACTTCTATCCCAGTCGAATGCGTCCATGGAAGTCTCTGCCAGAATTTATATAATCGACAAACGACTTATTGCAAGTCTTACTTTAGGCTGGGATATGGCTTATCCGTTCTAGGCAACTTTCTGCTATCTGCTGACTACCATTTAAAGGTGTCGTATATAAATTCTTTCACAGCCTTCCATGAACGACACGCCGTTCGCTGTTTTAAATAATCTTCAAAAATCTTCTCTTGCCGACTTTGAGCAGATACTCCCCCGGCGCAAGTTTCTTGTCAGGGTCTGTCCACTTCTCATCATCCACGCTGACTCCTCCCTGTTTAATCAGCCTCATCGCCTCTCCGGTGCTTTTGGCCAGACCGGACTCCTTCATGAGGGAGGGGAGCCATACATCGTCCGCTTTATTAGCAAGTTTAAATACAGGGATATCATCAGGCAGGCCTTTGTTGCTGAATATGTTCTCGAATTCGTCTTTGGCGAAGATCGCTGCTTCCGTATCGTAATATCTTTCGACAAGCTCCACGGCAAGAGACTTCTTTGCATCCATCGGATGTAACGAGCCGTTCTTCAGTCCCTCTTTAAGTCCAGCCAGTTCATCAAGGGAGATATGACTGAGGAGTTCGTAATACCTGAGCATCAATTCATCACTTATGGACATCACCTTCCCGAATATCTCTTTAGGCGGTTCGGTAATTCCGATATAGTTGCCGAGACTCTTGCTCATCTTGTTGACGCCGTCAAGGCCTTCAAGCAGAGGCATCATTATCACGATCTGAGGCGACCGGCCGTCTTCCTTCTGGAGTTCCCTGCCGACGAGCATATTGAACCTCTGGTCAGTGCCGCCGAGCTCGATGTCCGCTTCGATCACGACCGAATCATGCCCCTGGATAAGGGGGTACATGAATTCATGAATTCCTATCGGCTGTTCGCTGGTAAAGCGCTTCTTGAAGTCCTCCCTCTCGAGCATCCGGGCGACAGTATGCCTTGCTGAAAGCCGGATCAGCTCCGTTGCGGTCATCCTGTCCATCCATTCACTGTTGAAAGCGACCCTTGTCCTCTCCGGATCCAGTATCTTGAAGGCCTGCTTCTTATATGTCTCCGCGTTTCGCTGCACTTCCTCCCGCGTGAGAGGTTTTCTTGTCTCGGATTTGCCGGTGGGGTCGCCGATCATCCCCGTGAAATCCCCTATGATAAAAATCACCTCATGCCCCAGGTCCTGCAGCTGCCGCATCTTTTCAAGAAGCACTGTATGCCCGAGATGGATGTCGGGTGCGGTGGGGTCAAATCCGGCCTTCACTTTAAGCGGGGTCCCGGTCTGATAGGAGTGTTCAAGCTTTTTCATGAGCTCGTCTTCGAGAAGTATCTCGACTACCCCCCGCTTGATTTCCCGTATCTGGTCCTGAGGTTTGACTATCTGCATAACAGGAAAAGCATACAGGATTTTCAGGGGAAGATGCAAGACGCAGTACCTTGATTTGCGGACGGACGCTGGGTTATTCTGAATCATATTTATCAGCCATGGAAAATAAAATCAAAACCTGTCCTGTCTGTGAAAAGCCGCTTGATAAATGCGAGTGCTGCGCTGAGTGCGGACACATCTGCAGCCTTGACCTTGGAGAACCGCACTGCCCGGTATGTTTTCCCGAGAAGCAGCCAGATAAACCCAACGATGCATAAATAAGGCAGGAGAACTTACTGCAAAACCTTTACAAATACGATAGGGAATTGGAAATATCTAATGCGGAGGGAGTCATCATTTGATAAAATCGGAAAGACATCGGGCTACTTCATTAATCCTCTCTAAGGTATCGATGGTAAAGCCTTTGCAGCAAGTCCTCCTGCCGTTCTATCCAGCAAGTCTATGGATATCAAATGATTGAGAGAGACGAACATTTCATGCGCCTTGCCCTTAAAGAGGCGGAGGCCGCGTTTGAAAAGGGCGAGGTGCCGGTAGGCGCGGTGCTGGTCACAGGAGACGAGGTCATCGCCAAGGCCCATAATTCGAAGGAATCCACAACAGACCCCACCGCCCATGCGGAACTGCTGGTAATACGTGAAGGAGCCTTGAAGGGCGGCGAGTGGCGTATGACGGATGCCACGCTGTACGTAACAAAGGAACCATGCGTCATGTGCGCGGGGGCCATGATAAACGCAAGGGTGGGAAGGCTGGTGTACGGCTGCAGAGATGAACGCTTCGGCGCGGTCAACAGCAGGTATCAGCTGCTTCACGATCCCGGCCTGAATCACCAGATCAGGGTCGTTCCGGGGGGTCTGGAGACTGAATGCGCTGAGATACTGAAAAGTTTTTTCAGGCTGCGCAGATAATTTTTCTTTACCGCATATTATTCATGGCGGGCTCTATTACTTGGATTGCAGTCAAGGAAGGCTGTTTCAGAATTTCTAAAATCGACAAACGACATATTACATTTTTGCTTCGAGCTAAACACCAGTGTATTTCTCCTGTCTACCTGATACTTTCTACTGACTACTTTTTAAAGGTGTCGTATAGAAATTCTGAAACAGACTTCCTTGCCAGTAAAATAGGTCAGGAGGACTTGGAATTTTTTAACGGCAGAATGACAAAGAAACTGCTGCCCTTGCCCACTTCGCTTTTTACGGACATCCTTCCGCCGTGCGCCTCTGTGATCGCCTTAGCTATACTGAGGCCGAGCCCTGTGCCGGGTAATTTTCTTGCCTGATCCCCCCTGTAAAACCGGTCGAAAACTCTGTCCGTTTCGTCCGGCCGCATGCCTTTTCCGTTATCTTTGATCACTATGGTCACCTCTCCGTCGTCCGGGGAGGCTGTGACCTCCACTATATTTTCCGGAGGACTGTATTTGATCGCGTTTTCGATAACATTAAGAAAGACCTCTGTCAGGGCGTCATTGTCTCCCCGTATGAAGATGTCTCGCGGTATGTGCCTGTTAATGCGTATCCGTTTTTCATGAGTCATGAAGTCCGTGAATTTAACGGCCCTCTCGATACACTCGCACAGGGACACCTCCACAAATCCGGATGATGAAAGAGATCCGGAATCAAGACGGGTCAGCGAGAGCATGTCGTCAATCAGCTTTTTCATTGTTTCCGATGTTGTCTTTATCCTGCCCAATGCCCCGGCGTATTCCTCTTTGGTCCTCTCTTTCTGGAGAAGGACGTCGCACTGGGCTTTGATAACGGACAGCGGGGTTTTCAGCTCGTGGGACGCATCGGCAACCAGGCGTTTCTCGGACTCGAAGGCCGCCTGAAGCCTGTCGAGCATATCGTTAAAAGCCCTAGCCACATTCCTTACCTCCTCCACCTGGAATTCCGGGTCTATCCTTTCTCCCATGGTCTTGTGGGTTATCTTTTCGATGCTGTCCGAGAATCCCTCCAGGGAACTGAGGGAGCGCCTCCCTATCCAGAAACCCGCGAGCGCAAGGACTGCTATATTAATCGAAATAGCGACAAACAGGATAGCCCTGAACCTGTTTATCAGCGTCATGCTGTCTTCAAGGCTCTGGGCCGCATACACGGAAGCCCGCTTGTCCAGCACCGGGAAGTCATGCCTTACCACCATTATCCGTTCATTGGCGGGCCCATGCGATATCAGGACCTTTTCCTGCATTGTATCATCGCTGGAGACCATCTCCCCGGAGTCCAGGTCGAAGTCCTCTTCCGTCAATGAGGGAGAAGCCGCGAGCACGTCGCCGTCAATCACGACCTTGAAATAATGTCCTGACCTCGGTATTGAATATTCACCTGATACTACTTCAGCCAGTTCGAGTTCATACATGCCATGTTCCTGGTGAATCAGGCCCTTGAGGATCTGGATCTTTGAATGCAGTGTAGTCGCCACCGACTGCAGCACGGATTTTCGTATCTCATGATACAGAGATAAGCCGAGTATGATGAGCACTGCCGAGGTTATGAACAGGCTCCCCAAAAACAGCCTTTTCTTTATGGAACCGGGCCCGGGTTTCATTTGTTCCCCTTCAGTGTATATCCTTCGCCCCTTACGGTCCTGATAAGTTTGTTCTCAAAACCCTTATCAACTTTGTTTCTGAGGTAGTTTATATATACGTCCACAATATTGCTTTCATGGTCATAATCGGGATCATAGATATATTCGGCTATCTGCTCCCTGCTCAACACCCTCCCTTTGTTCAGGGCGAGATACACAAGTATCTTGTACTCTCTCGAAGAGAGCCTGATCTCCCGATCCCCCCGTGTGACCGTCCTGGAATTAATATCTATCGTCAGGTCATCAATTGAGATTATCGGTGATGCTTCCCCCTTATGTCTTCTTATTATGGCCTTCAGCCTTGCGACCAGCTCAGGGAATTCAAAAGGCTTTACCAGATAGTCGTCGGCCCCCTTGTCCAGGCCCTTGACCTTGTCACCCATCCCTCCTCTTGCAGTGAGCACAAGGACAGGCACTTTGATTTTTCTCGACCTTAATTTGTCCAGTATCGTAAAGCCGTCAATTACAGGCAGCATGATGTCCAGCACTATCGCGTCATACGGATAATTCTCCGCCATGAAGAGACCTTCCTCTCCCTCATTGCATACCTCAACGGAAAATGCGTTTTCCTCGAGCCCCTGCTTTATGACATCCGCGAGGTCCTTTTCATCTTCTACAAGGAGTACTTTCATGATCTGCCCCCTTTTCCTTTTATCGCACTAAACATGTAGACCAGTATGCCTGCCAGAAGAATGACGGTCAAGACAAGAAGTCCTGCCGGTTTGTTCCTGAGCGCGTAAGACACGGAGCTGTAAAGCATGAATACGCTGCAAGCGCAAAAAACAATCGGCACCACAGGGTAGCCTGTGATCTTATAGGGACGCGGGCTGTCCGGCTCTCTTTGCCTCAGCATAAATACTGACAGACCGGTAGCAAGGAAAAAAAGCCACACCACAGGCGCAGTATAAAGTATCGTATCAATAAATGACCCGGCAAAGAGGACGATCGCGCCGCTCAGACAGCCCTGTGTAATAAGAGCACATACCGGTGTGCCCAACCGTCCGCTCCATTTCCCCAATGCCCGGAATGACGCGTGCTCGGTACCGAGCGCATATGAGATACGCGCGCCGGTAAAAATAAGCCCGTTGACCGCGCCGAGCGCCGAGATGCAGATAAGCACGCTTATCGCTCTCCCCGCACCATCCGGGAACACTGCTGAAATCGTTTCAACCGCGATTGCCGGGGAGACTGAAGCCTTTTCATATCCCAGCGCGTGGAGAAACGCGATATTGACCAGTACGTACAATGCAGTAACCGCTACCGTACCCGTCACCAGCGCACGGATTATATTTCTCTCAGGACGCCTGATCTCCGCTGCGACATAGGCCATTT
>JBFLYJ010000136.1:0-7618 GCA_040756635.1 Nitrospirota bacterium | reverse complement strand
AATGTCCCTTTTTTTGGACAGGACCATAACATTATCACTGTCGATATCAAGGACATTATCAAGATAGCCAATGGCCTCAGGCCATTTACGCTGCGCCTCCGCGACTTTTTCAAGTGAGAGCAGCACCTCTATACTCTTCGGTCTCACCTCTCTGGCCCTCAGATAATATTCTTCCGCCCTGGCAAAATCTCTGCCGAAAAAAGCAATGTCTCCCAATCTTATCAGCGTGCCGATACTGTTGTGATCATGTTCCAGGACCCCCGTGAAAAGCTCGGCCGCCTCCTCATATCTGGCGGCGAAAAAGGCCTCCATCCCCTTCGTAAAAGAGTCTCTTACCTTCTCTTCTTTCTTGCGCCTGCGCTGGATATGCCAGTTGTCTATATGCCGCCTCGCGTCTCTCAGGACCGCGATAAGAAACATGGAGATAATGCCTGTGGCGGCTGATATGAAAATAACCGCAATCACAGGGATGTTTTCAAACGTGACCCCGTTCCATACGGTAATATTAACAGTTTCTTTGTTAAAGAAAGAAAGCAGACTCAGGACAGCAAGAAATATGACTAACAAAAAAACTGTAAATTTTGCCATGTTGTCGTTTTCCTATTCTTAATAATTTATATCCGTCAAGTCCTTAATATTCACAAGGCAGCATCGTCATACAGACCTATGGTTCAGCGGGAATCCTCGGCGCATCTATCCAGAATTTCTCCAGATCATAAAAGGCCCTCGTTTCTTTGTCGAAAATATGAACCACTATATCGCCATAATCTATCAGAACCCAGCGGGCAAAATCCATACCTTCTTTTCCGATAGGGTATATTTTCTTCTTTGAAAAATAGTCGTCAATCGCTTCCGCGATGGCCTTTATTTGTGCCGGATTGTCTCCCGAACAGATAACAAAATAATCTGCGATTGATGAGAGGTCTTTTAACTCGAGGATAACTGTGTCGCCGGCCTTCTTGTCAGCAGCCAGTTGCGCAGCCTTTATCGCCCTTTTCCTTAAATTAATTATGTAGAAATTCTCCCTTTCTTTCCCGGATCATAACGACGGAATAAAGTGCCTTACTGCTTATTATTTAAAAATAATTCATTTGAGATTATATAAGATTTCACGGAATCAGGCAAGAGATAACTGATTTTTTTCCCTGATGTTACCAGTTTCCTTATCCTTGATGCGGATATGTTGAGTCCTGTCACGTTGCACAGATAAACTTTGCGGCTCCCGGAGAGGAGGAATGAACAGTCATTTATTTTCCCTTTGTCCAGGGCCCTCAGAATTTTTCGTGGGGCACCTCTCAGATAAGGGGAATCTGCCAGACCGCTGAATGTGAAGCCCGGCCTCGATATAACAACGAGGTTCGTCATTTGTATCAGGACGTCCGGCATTTTCCATCCTGGCAGATCAATAAACGCGTCGATGCCGAGTATAAAATAGAGCTCGCTGTCTCGATACTTGCTCTTTAGCGCTTTTATAGTATCTACAGTATAAGACCTGCCCTTCCTCCTGACCTCCAGGTCTGAAACTTCAAAGTGCCGGTTGCCTTTGATCGCCCTTTTGACCATTTCATAACGATATTCAGCCCCCACAAGTTCGGGTTTGTCAAACGGTGTCTTTCCTGAAGGTACAAAAACTATCCTGTCCAGGGAAAGCAGCGCATGCACTTCTTCAGCCGTTCTCAGATGGCCATAATGTATCGGATTGAAGGCTCCGCCGTAAATTCCTATTTTCATAGAGTAATATTATTGGCGACAATCATGTACGCAGCTGTCCGTCACCCATCACGATAAATTTCGTGCAAGTAAGTTCTTCAAGCCCCATCGGCCCCCTGGCGTGGATCTTGTCGGTCGATATGCCCATCTCGGCGCCGAGTCCATACTGGAAGCCGTCACTCAGTCTTGTGGATGCATTTACAAAAACAGAGGATGAATCCACTTCCCTCAGGAACCTCATCGCCTTCTGATAATCTTTGGTCACTATTGAATCTGTATGCGCAGAACTGTATTTCGCGATATGGTCCATAGCATCATCAATGTCTCTTACTATTTTGACATTCAAAATCAGGTCGACATACTCCCTGTAAAAGTCTTCGTCTCCCGCAGCCTCAAGCGACTTGTCAATCTTTCTTGTCCTTGCGCACCCCTTAAGCAGAACCTTTGCCTTCCTGAACCGCTCCAGCATAGGGGGGAGGAACTTCCTGGCGATTTTTTCGTCCACCAGCATAGTCTCCATGGCGTTGCATGTTCCAGGACGCTGTACCTTTGCATTGAAACATATGTCCTCGGCCATCTGGAGGTCCGAGTCGCGGTCCACAAACACATGGCACACTCCCTTGTAGTGCTTAAGCACGGGGATACGGGAATTTTCCGTTACGGCCCTTATAAGACCTTCACCGCCCCTCGGTATGACCAGGTCGATAATGCCCTCCAGCTTCAGCATTTCCATGATCGCCTGTCTGTCCGTATTATCGATAAAGGTTATCACACCTTCATGAATGCCCTCTTTACCGGCAACGCTCCTCAGGACTTTCACGATCGCCATATTGGAATTAACAGCCTCGGACCCTCCCCTGAGGACCACGGCATTACCCGCCTTAAGGCAAAGTCCGGTCGCGTCTGCCGTCACATTCGGTCTTGATTCATAAATAATCCCGATCACGCCGATCGGCACGCGCATTTTCCCCACCATCATCCCGTTTGGTCTCCGCCACATCTTTGTGATCTCTCCGGCGGGATCGGGTAAAGCGGCTATTTCGACAAACCCCTGCGCCATTTCATCAATCCTTTTTTCAGTCAGAGTAAGTCTGTCGATCATGGCCGCCGGAAGACCTTTTTTCTTAGCCGCCTCAATGTCCTTCTTATTGGCCTTCTGCAGTTCACCCGCTTTTTTCTTTAAGGCCCCGGCCATTTTTATAAGGGCATTGTTCTTCTGTTCGGATGAAGCCCTTGCCGCCGCTCTCGCCCCTTCTCTTGCTTCCCGTGCTTTTTTCAAGACAAATGACTTGATATCCATAAGAATCCTCCTGACAAGAAAAAATGAATATTCATTTTAGCATAATTATCAGGATACTGTATAAAGAAGATCAAACGTGACGAGGAGAGGCCTGGGATTGATATATAGTGAAATATTTCTTGCGACAGGGACTTTACGGAGCGTCGGTCACCAGTTCCCTTCCAGCCTCATAAGCATCCTTAAGCGCAGAGGGGTGATTGAGAATTGCCCCTTTCTCATCAATCCCCATAAAACTGAGGACACTGTTTTCGGGGACGCTTACGGTCCTGAAGAATGCCTTTGCACAGGCATCGGCGCAGGTGATGCCGATGTCCTTTTTCATTCCTCCCACCAGCAATAAAAGCCCCTTTCTTCCAAACTTTCCGCCGTCAATCGTCTTCCTTAAAATGTATTTCTGGACCCAAAGGCACTGACACCTGTCTATCATAAGCTTTGTCTGCGCGCTCAGCGCGAAAAAGAATATCGGAGAGGCGATGATTATTCTATGCGCAGTGCGGATCGCATCGTATATCTGGTCCATATCATCACGGAATATGCATTCACCTGTTTCATTGCACCCGCCGCAATCCTGACAGGGTTTTATCTTCATTAAATTAAGATTGTATATCTTGACGGATTTGCCCGTATCTTCGATTCCTTTTACTGTCTCTTTCAGCAAAAGTTCTGTATTTCCGTTTCTTCTCGGACTCCCGCAAAAAGCAACAACATTCATATTATTTCCCCTTTCATATTCGCAAACCGTGAAATGGAGTGGAAGACCACTTATTCATGACAGAACAAAGCGTCCTTACCGCGGAACAAATGCAAAATAATTAAACATAAAAGACCGCCGTGATATCAAAGAAACTACGACCATCATTAGATAACAGAATATCACATTCAACCAAGATATGCATGAGGGGAAAAGGAAAGCTTACTGGTGCATCTTCTCTAAGACTTTGATGAACGCCGAGACGATCATGGGGTCAAACTGGGTCCCGGCACATCCCTTAAGTTCCGCGATTGCTTCACGTTCCGAGGCTGCTTTTTTGTAAACCGTATCCGACCTCATAACGTCGTAGGTTTCCGTAACGGCAAGGATACGGGCTCCATAAGGGATCGTCTCGCCTTTCAGCTTGTGGGGATATCCGCTGCCGTCAAATCTTTCATGATGATGGAGAATAATCGGCAGCTCTTTCTGAAACAGCTTGGTCCTCTCAATTATCCTTACGCCTATATTTGAATGTCTTTTTATGGAAGCATACTCTTTGTCGGTCAGCTTGTCCTTCTTCCTGATAATATTGGAACTGATTCCGACCATCCCTATATCATGCAGCAGTGCGGCACGCTTTATGACATTCACTTCTTCATCCGGTATCGACAACTTCCTGCAGAGTCTCTCCGCATAACGGCTGACCCTCAGAGAATGTTCACTGATATAATCCCAGCCTTTCTCAATTTCACATAATATGCTGTGAGCGGATTCGATACATGTTTCCTTTATATTTTCATTTATAGTTTCGAACCTGCTGTAAAAATCTTCCACCTTCTTTGCCTCTTCTTTGAGCCTGCCGGTGTCCTCCGATTCTATCTCTCCAAAGTAGCATACGTTGTTTCTCCCCCTCCACTTGGCGCGATACAACGCCTTGTCGGCATTTGCGACCAGATCATCTTCACTGATGACATTGTCGTCGGAGGTGGCCGATATCCCGGCGCTGACCGTCACCGTCTCTGAGGCTTTGTCTTTCGTAAACTTGTTGTTCAAAAAAACTTTTCGTATTCTCTCGGCAAGAATAAAGGCGCCCTGCAGGTCAGTGTTAGGAAGAACAATAAAAAACTCCTCGCCTCCATACCTCGCGACAAAGTCGGTGTCCCTGACAAGTCTCTTCAAAATCTGCGCTGACTGCGCAAGAACAAAATCGCCGTATTGATGCCCGTAGTTGTCATTTACCGCCTTAAAGTAATCAAGGTCGATCATTATGCCGGAAAGAGGCTGTGAATGTCTCTTGGCTTTTTTAAATTCATTCTTTAAAACTTCCCTGAAATGACGGTGATTGAACAGCCCCGTAAGACCGTCCTTTATGGCAAGCTTCTCCAGTTTCTTAAAGGACTCACGGATATCACTTTCAAGCTTTCTCTGCTGCATAACTCTGCGGATGGCCCGGTTTAATGCGACAGTCTTGATTTCGTTTTTGGTTAAATAATCATAGGCCCCCTTGTCCATGGCCTTTACGCCCAATTTTTCTTCGCCCTCGGCAACGATCATTATCACCGGCAGGCCCAACTTCTTTTTAATTATCTGCTGGACCATCCTGATTCCCTTTGCCCCCGGTAGGTCCTGGCTTACCAACAGGAGATCAAATTTGCTGTCAGAGGCCTTGCTTATCGCGTCCGAGCCTGATTTGGCAGTATCAATTGTATAACTGATGTCATCATAATTACCGAGGGTGGATTTTATAACATCGATGGCAGGGGAACCGTGATCCGCAACCAAGATGGAAATTGTATCTTTTGACATTTTAAATTGACTCCTCCTTAAGGAGTGCTGCACACAACTATGTATAAAATAAAAGGAGAATTATAAATTGTAATCTAATCCGGTCGTGATTAATTATTATAACTTCTAAATTAATTTACATCAACTGTAAAAATAAGAAACATAAGTCTGAAGTCATTGACAAAGTAAAGGTGTTACATCTATCATAAATTTTCGACAGTTGCAAGTTGCCGTAACAATGTTGAATTTTATTCATAAAGGGAATAATTGTCAAGGGAATTATTAATAGTTAATTTCTTCATGAAAATCATTTCGCTACACGCATGGAAATAATAGACGGAATAGAAAATGTAAAACAGAAGTTGCCGTACCCGGTGCTTACCCTTGGTAATTTTGACGGGGTACATCTCGGTCATCAGGCGATCTTCCGCATGTTAAGAGAACGGGCCGCTGAGATGAACGGGACTTCAATTGTCTATACATTTGTGCCCCACCCCATGAGAGTGCTGGCCCCGGAAAGAGCGCCTAAATTGCTTACCACTTATAAGGAGAAAATCAAACTCATTGAGGAGTGCGGTATCGACGTTATTATATGCACAAACTTCACAAAAAAGTTTGCCGGCATCAGCGCTGAAGACTTTGTCAAAGAAATTCTTTGCAAGACCCTCAATGTTCAGGAAATACTGATCGGTTCAAATTATCTGTTCGGCAAGGGAAGAAAAGGTTCTCCGGAACTGTTAAAAAAACTGGGGAAGGAATGCGGGTTCATCGTAAAAATAATAAATGAGATAAGTATCGATAATTCACCCCTCAGCAGTTCCGGAATTCGCACGCTTATCGCTAAAGGCAGGGTCGATGATGCGGTAAAATTCCTGGGCAGGCATTATGCGGTGGACGGTATAGTAGTGGAGGGTGCCAAGAGGGGAAAGAGTCTCCTCAATACCCCTACGGCCAATCTTCTAACCGCGAATGAACTTCTGCCTAAAGACGGGGTTTATGCCGTGACTGTCGAGATGGATGGTAAAATTTTTGGCGGTGCCACAAATATAGGCCACAACCCCACATTCGGAGAAAAGAAATTCAGTTTCGAAACACATATTCTTGATTTTGAGGGGCAGCTCCTGGGAAAAACTTTACGGGTGACTTTCATTAAGAGGATAAGGGACGAAAGGAAATTTTCGGGTGTGGAAGAACTCGGGAGCCAAATGAAAAAAGATATAGAAGAAATCCGGGCCGTTCTGAAAGACCATATTTAGTGGCGCATTGCTTCATCTGTTCACATTCATCCTTCTTCCTGCTTAGCCCACTTATTCACAAAACTTATATTGTCAAGGCAGGTATATTATGGAAACTGACTTAATTCCATAAGGCTTTTGATTTTCCCCTTTGCATTTAAGTGTGTTTATAGCTGTTTCTAAGGTATCAATAATTAAGTTTTCTGAACATACCTGCCTTAATTTTAATAATCAGAGCAAGTGCCGCCTTTGCGAAGTGCAAAACCGGCATGATGCTTTCCTTTAATTCGATTTCGCGTTAGAATATCCGTAAGGTAAATTGGTTATGGAGAAATTTGATTTAGGACTGGATGAAAATCTGGCTACAGAAAAACGGACGGCATCAAAGTCCCCGCCGATGTATAAGGTGTTTCTAATGAACGACGATTATACCACTATGGATTTCGTAGTCCATATTCTCGAAAGCGTGTTCCGCAAACCTGTAGTTGAAGCAACGCAGATAATGCTTCATGTCCATAATCACGGGAAGGGCCTTGCGGGCGTTTATACCCACGAAATCGCTGAAACCAAAATCAATACCGTACATCAGCTGTCGCATCAGAAAGGCTTTCCGCTTAAATGCACAATGGAGAAAGAATGATCAATAAAGAACTTGAGATAACAATTGAGGCCACAGTCAGGGATGCCGAGGCACGGCGTCATGAATACCTGACTGTAGAACATATCCTGTTTGCCATCCTTCACGATGAGTGGGGCATTGATATTATCACCCACTGCGGCGGGGATGTTGAAAGAATAAAGTCTTCACTCGAAGATTTTTTCAGAGACAAAATTACAAAGCTTCCTGATGACGCTAAAAGTTACCCCGCCCCCACTATCGCCTTCAGGCGGGTATTT
>JBFLYJ010000135.1:0-7626 GCA_040756635.1 Nitrospirota bacterium | reverse complement strand
ACTGATCACATATATTTACTATTCTTCCTTCGACAGGGATCTTTTCCCCCTTCAGTCCGCGCGGATACCCTGATCCGTCCCACCGCTCATGATGGGTAAGGGCAATTGATTCGGCCATATTTAAGACGGAGTTTGATGACTTGGACAATATCCTTGCCCCTTCGATTGTGTGGGTCTTCATGACTTCATATTCCTCCGGAGTCAGAGGTCCCAGCTTAAACAGGATCTGGTCGGACACGCCAAGCTTGCCTATGTCATGGAGCGGACTCGCGTCCTTGATGTTACGAATGAATTCCAGGGGCATTCCCATTTTCTGGGCAATCATCACCGCGTATATCCCTATCCTGGAAACGTGAGCGCCCGCTTCCGTGTCCCTGAATTCCGCAACTGTGGTCAGGCGTTTCGTCAACTCACTGCTGAAGTTTTCAGCGTCCCTTTTCGCACGTGCAAGCTCATTTGTCTTCTCCGCGACGGTGACTTCGAGGTACCGCTTGTACTGCTCTTTTAATTTTATCAGGCTTCCGAGCTGAAGCGCCTTGTTGACCGAGTGTACAAGATAGTCGGGATGAATAGGCTTCATTAAAAAATCAAAGGCCCCTTCTCTTAATGCCCTCATCGATATTTCGAGATCGGCATAGGCTGTCATTAAAAGTACAGGCAGCTGTTTATTGAATATACGTATCCGGTCCAGCATTTCGAGCCCTGATGTCCCGGGCATTTTTATGTCAGATATGACCACGTCAATATTATTCTCTTTTATTTTTAGGATGGCGTCATCAGCGTTGCTGCAGGTCATTACATCGTAATCCATTCCCCCGTTGAGTTTATAATTGAGTATCAGGGAGATGGAATCCCTCATGTCTTCTTCGTCATCCACTATGAGTATTTTTTTCCGTATGACGTTATTCATAGCCGGTGCACTCCTTTGCCCCTGATGAAATACTTTTTTCATTAATTAACGGTAAATACAGCTTGATGGCCGTTCCGTTTCCCGGGCCGCTTTCGATGTCGATATAACCTTCGTGCTGCTTTATGATTCCATACACGACTGAAAGTCCGAGTCCCTGTCCCTGCCCGACTTCTTTGGTAGTGAAGAAAGGCTCGAATATCTTATAACTCTCGCTGCTGTCCAGACCTGTGCCTGTGTCTGTTACGGAGATAACCGCGTGAACGCCCGGTGCACCGAACCCATGCGACTTAATAAATGATTCATCCATTTCAACGGCATGCGCACTGATGGTCAGTGTACCCCCGGAAGGCATGGCCTCCACCGCGTTATGGGCAAGGTTGACAATGCATTGGTCTAAATCCGTCGCGTTACCCATGACCATAAGGGTATCGTCGGAGAGCAGCGTTTCCAGTTGGATGTTGTTGCCGTTGAAGGCTGAGATCAGATGGACGGCCTTTTTAATAATGCCGTTCAGGTCAAGAGGGACCAGTTCCGAATACCGGTTTCTGCTGTAAGTAAGAAGATACCGGGATATTTGTGTGCCTTTGTCCGCCAGTGCCAGTATCCTGTTGATGTAATTGCCGTAATCCGGATCTGCCGGCACTTTGTCCCTGAGCAGATAACCGTAATTAATTATGGCTGCGTGGATGTTGTTGAATTCGTGTGCGACTCCGCCTGCAAGCCTGCCGACCGATTCCATGTGACGGGCGTGTTCGAGCTGTTCTTCGAGCAGTTTGGTGGCTGTGGTGTCCCTTACAATATGCACAATCCCTATTATCTTGTGATCCTTATTGAAGATGGGCGATGTGCTCACCACGGCGTGCTGGATTGTTTTAATGCCGTAATACTCTGTATTAACGGGCTGTGAGACCGCTAATGTTTTTACCTGAGGACAGCCGTCGATCGGCACTTTTGTCCCGTGAAACACTTCAAAACAATATTTCCCCGCCATTTCCTCTTTCTTCAGGCCGAGGAAATCGGCAAGTGCCTGGTTTGCCCTTATGATCCTGAAGTCATTGCTGTGGATTGAGATAAGGTCGGGTATCGAGTCGAAGGTTTTGGACCATTCCTGGGCAGAGTTGGCGGACTTCTCCTCGGCCGCCTTGCGCGCGAGTATTTCTTCCTTTAACGCCTCGGTCCTGTCTTGCAGGGACTGGACCATTCTGTTGAAGGTCGAAGTAAGGTCCCCTATTTCGTCATTTGACTCTACCTCTATCCTGCATGACAGGTCTCCATCTCCTATTTTCGCTGAGGCGTCCCTGAGTTTGCGAACTTTTCCCGCTATCCGGGAAAACATGACACCCCCGGTCAGCAGGGCCATCAATATCACGCTGAAAGAAACTGCAATGGTCCGGTTTCTCAATTTAAACAGAGGAGCAAAAGCGTCCTGTTCGTCGAGTATTATCAGCATTGTCCAGTCAAAACCAGGGTATTCCATATAGCCCCTGGAACGGACAGATGTCACCAGGGAACGGGTAGGGCGGTCAGTGCCGACAAAATAGCTTTTCATGGCTGAGCCGCGACGTTCAGTTTCGGGGTCAGGTGCGGTCATAATTGAAGATACATCGGTAAGAAAAGCGTCATTTGCATTGCTTGAAAATATTACCTTGCCTTCACGGGTCATCAGAAGCGTCCTCATATTTTCATGGTCAGGATATATGCCGCCCCGCGATTTATTGCTTATAATGTCGAGGACCTCCTTTATGTTGAGGACCGCCTTTATCACGCCTATAAAGTCCCCATTATCGTCATTTATCCTTATTGCAAAATCCATGGTATAAATGTCCGGGCCCTCTCTATATTCTACATCCTGCACATATAGCCCTTTATTCTTTGCGAGCTGCCACCACAGCTCCTCATCATGTCTGTACCCGGCTGTTTTCCCGGTCTGCGCAATATTTACCCCGTATTTATTTGTTACGACCACTGTTTCGTAAAGCTTATACCCGTAATGCCTTGTATAAAAATCCGTTACTTCCCGTAATTCATCAGACATGGAATTATTTATAAGCTGCTCCATGAATGGCGTCACCTGGTCGGCAGGCGCGGAAGTCCATTCGCGGTCTCTCCTGATAATGAACGAATAAACGTCGGCTTTCCGGCTGAAGTCCTGGTTTGATTTTATAATTGTATCCCGCAGCATTACATCGTTTGAATAAGACCTCATCGTCTCGATCCTCTTGTGAATGGACCTGTCAATGGAATCCATCATCTCCCCTGCCAAGGCTTCATTGTTGCTGATATATGTGTCCTCCAATAACCTGTAGCCGGTTTTATAAGCGTACAGACCGGCTATACAGATCATGGCTGAGACCACAAGGAAACCCGCTATCAGTTTATGAACGAGCTTCATGGGACGGGATATTCTGCAGCATATGTGTCAAAAAGAGAAAAGTGGTGAGGGTGAAAAGTATTCCTTTCACCCTCACATGCTGCCATCAAGGAGGGGGGTATGATGGCCTGCCAGTTCAAAATAATCATGTTTACCGCTTTCACAGGGTTAGTCACTTTTAAAATATGGGAGACATTGGAATTACCGGATAGCAGGCTGCGTAATCGTCCCCGGATAGCGTTATGGTCATCTGTAATCGGGATTGAGGGTCTTCCAATGTTGCGCTGATAAAGCATTAACGGCCTCCGGTGTTTAAAACTTGTGTAAGTGAGTCATTGTCCGCTTGTGATTTATATCGGAGTAAAGCGGTCATTTATGGATAGGGAAAGTTTGATAAATCGTGTAGGGAATGTTTGATAAATAACAGTTTAAATGGTTTAAACTGTCTCAGGTATCGAGCGACGTCACCCCGTGCCGGATGGCGAACTTAACCAGTGACGGGATGTCTTTGACGCCGAGCTTCTGCATCAGGCGGCTCCGGTAAGTTTCAACCGTCTTGGGGGAAATAAAGAGTGTTTCCGCGATTGCAGCGCTTGATTTGCCCTCAGCTACAAGCTGGAGGATCTCCTTTTCCCTGGAACTGAGCTTGTCGAGGGGGCTTTCATAAGACAGGGGCTTGTGCTGTCCGGTGTAATTATCTATGACCGCTTCTTCAATGCGTCTGCTGAGATAGCGCTGTCCGGAGTGAACCTTGCGGACCGCGTTTACGACTTCCTGCCCGGCAGATTCTTTAAGGATGTATCCCTTTGCGCCCGCTTTCAGGGCCCTGTGTACGTGTTCAGCTGAATGATGCATGGATAGTATTATGACCCGCGTCGCAGGGCATGTCTCATTTATCTGCGCTGCCGCCTCGATGCCGTTTAACCCGGGCATGCTGATGTCCATCAGCGCGACGTCGGGCCGCAGCTTTTGTATCTGACGCACCGCGTCACGCCCGTTGGTCTCGGAGCCGACGACGTCAATGCCTCCAGCGGACTCAAGCAGCACACGGAGTCCGTCACGTACCACAGCATGGTCGTCTGCCAAAAAAACTCTTATCTGCATCGTCTGTTCTGCCTCTCCTTTTTATACTTTTACAGTGACTGTCATAGTGGTGCCTGTTCCCGCCCCTGATTCGATATGGAGCTGGCCCCCGATCGACTGCGCCCGTTCCTGCATGATAAGAAGCCCCCATCCGGGTTCTTTCCCGCCTTTTTGCACGGACGATATATCAAAACCTTTCCCGTCATCTTTAATTGTCATAAGCACAAGGCCCTCTTTACTTTCTATTGTAAGGGCCGCCTCTCCGGCTGCCGCGTGCTTGGCGATATTGTTCAGTGCCTCCTTGGCAATAAGAAACAGGGTGGACTCCGCCTTCTCCGGAAGTCTGGGTGTGCGTTCATCAGCTTTGACCGCGACTGAAATACCGGTCCGTTTCGAAAAGCGTTCACCATACCACTTCAACGCGGACACCAGTCCGTACGAATCCAGTAGATCCGGACGCAGGTCGTTCATTACATCACGTATTTGCGCTCCTACTTCCTCAACGAGCGCCATTGATTCGTCAATGTGGGACAATATATTTTCGCCCCCCGGAGCGGAAGCGGCCATACCCCGGATTATACCGAGATTGATATTCAGGGCGGAGAGATTCTGTCCCACCCGGTCATGCAGTTCCCGTGCCAATTCTTTTCTTTCGGTTTTTTCCACTTCCTGAAGGCGTTCCGAAAGATGGCGGATATGACTTTCCGACAGGCGGAGCGCCTCTTCCGTGCGCATGTGCTCGGACACTTCCTTTGCCAGTGTCTGCGTCCTTTCAGCGACGAGGTCTTCAAGGTAGAGTTTGTAATTCTTGTTCAGTTTAATGAGGTTGATATGCTCGAAGGCCTTTTGCACCGAATGTAGAAGATAATCGGGAGGAGTGGGTTTTATCAGGAAGTCGAAGGCCCCTTTCTTAATGGCATTGACCGCTGTGTCCAGCTCCGCATAAGCGGTTATCAGGATGACCGGCAGCCCCGGGTTTATTTTATGTATTTCTTCAAGAAGCGTGATACCCGAGACCTCGGGCATCCTGATGTCGGACAGGACCACGTCGATATTGTTTTCCCGGACCTTCGCGATGGCATTATGCGCGCTGCCGCAGGACGTCACCGAGTAGCCTTCCCTGCCGAGCAGAAGCGACGTGGATTCAAGCAGGACGGGGTCATCGTCCACGACAAGGATATTATTGCGGGAACTATTTTCCACTTTGAAGTATCTCTTTTATGGTTGTCAGAAGTTTGTTCGGTGAAACGGGCTTTACAATATAAACAAAGCCATCAGTAGCGATCTCCTTCCTGTCGATTATGTCGGAGCCGTAGCCGCTCGTAAAGATCACTTTTATCCCGGGGCCTGTTTTCTCGGACCTTGCGCACTTTCTTCTTCCTTCTGCTTCTCTTAAGGCCCGCTGCACTGTCGGCACGAGACGCTTCAGATTGTTTATTAGCACATGGTCTGTGGCGCCTTTTTTCATAAACTCGATGGCCGATTCCTCCCCGATTTCCCCTGAGACAAGGATGAACGGGGTATAAGGGGCCTTTTCATTTGCGATCGATATAGCTGTAAGACTGTCAAACGACCTGAGTTTGCAGGCAGACAGTATGAGATCAAAGGCGCCGTTATCCAGAGCGGTCATAAAAGCATTGGGCGTTTTAAAGCGCGTTATTTCGCAATCAATGCCTTCCTCTTTAAATCTTGGCTGGATAAATTCAGAATCGGTTTTGCTGTCTTCAAGATGCAGGATGCGCAGCATAGGGGCCTTCACGCACGGTACCTGAGCCCGTGGTCCGGCCAGTAATTGGGGGAAAAAAAGCAGGAAAAACATTTAATCAGCAGGTTGGTCTTTATCATACGTATGCCTCTGTACATATTCCGCATGCCGGTCACAGGATAATTAATCTCCCAACTTATTAATGTTTATCATAATTTGTTTTGCTTGTCAATGAATCAAGGGCAGATTTTCGTATACGTAAATACAATGAAACTTGAGATACGCCGCAATGGCAACCCAGCCCGGGCCTGTCAGGCCGTATGACTTCCCCGTAAACCATCAGACCGCGATCAGTTATTAAGTACTTCTTTTATTGTCGTCAGAAGTTTGTCCGGGGAAACAGGCTTTGAGACCAGGACGAAGCCGTCCGTAATGATCCCTTTCTTTTCGATTATTTCAGCGCTGTAACCGCTTGCAAAAACCACCTTTATGTCCGTATTCATCTTTCTTATTTCTTCGTAGGCCTCCCTGCCGTCCATATGAGGCATTATAACGTCAAAAAACAACAGATCGATATTATCCCTGTTATCGATAAATTTTTTGACAGCATCTTCCCCGTCAACGGCTTCGATGACTTTATATCCGAAACTCTCCAGGATATATTTTGTGGAATTTCTCACCTCGGTCTCATCTTCCGCCACAAGGACGGTCTCCGCGTTGCCGGCAAGGTCCAGCGGTTTCATAACGTTTTTTTCAGTAACGTCCGAATCAACAAAAGGGAAATATATTTTGAATGATGTCTCCTTCCCTGGAACACTGCTGACATTGATGTGGCCGTTGTGCTGTTTCACTATTCCATAAATTATCGACAGCCCGAGTCCGGCCCCCTTGCCGCTCTCCTTTGTCGTATAGAACGGTTCGAATATGCTCTGCATAGTTTCATTGTCCATGCCGGTCCCGGTATCGGTGAAGGTCAGGACCGCGTAGGTCCCCGGTTTGCCGTAGCCGTGATGACTTATGAATTCCTTTTCAAGTTTGAGCAGCTCTGTTTCTATGGTGATGCTTCCCCCGTCCGGCATTGCATCACGGGAGTTTGTCGCGAGATTAATGATGATCTGTTCTATCTTGGTGATGTCCGCCATAATGATAAGATTTTCTTCGGTCAAGCGCATATCGAGGCGGATGTCCTCGCCGATAAATTTCGACAAGAGCCTGGCCATGTTTTTGACCGCCTCGTTTAAATTGACAGGTACGAGATCGGTGATATGGGTCCTGCTGAAGGCGAGCAGGCCCTTTGTTATCTCTGAGGCCTTCATGCAGAGAGAGTAGATGTGGTCGATTTCGGTCCGGGCGGAAGGATTGTCTTTTAAACAGTTCCTCAGAATAAAAATATAATTGACTATGGCCGACAGTATATTGTTGAAGTCATGCGCAACTCCTCCCGCGAGCCTGCCTACGGCCCCCATTTTCTGGGTATGCAGCAGCTTGGTCTCGACATTCTTGCGCTCCGTGATGTCCCGCAATATCCCGTCGTATGACAGGAGATTCCCGCGGGTG
>JBFLYJ010000134.1:0-7658 GCA_040756635.1 Nitrospirota bacterium | reverse complement strand
TCGGAATCGTAGGCCAGAAATAATCCGTCAGGAGAAAAAGACGGGTTCTCGTTATTGCCCCCGAAAGTAATCTGCCTGACGTCAGTTCCGTCAGATTTTACCATGAATATCTGATTTTTTCCATTACTCCTTCCGACATATGATATCGATTTGCCGTCCGGAGACCAGGCGGGCGAAGTATTATATGATCCTTCGAAGGTAAGCCTCCTGAGACCCATTCCGTTTACATCCATAGTATAGATCTGCGGCGTGCCGCCCCGGTCGGATACAAAGGCGATCTTTTTACCGTCGGGAGAGAATACGGGGGAAACGTCGATGCCGAAGGACATTGTGAGCTTCTTTAATTTTTTCCCGTAGGAATCAATGACATATATTTCGGAGCTGCCGTCTTTGGATGACGAGAAGGATATGAGATCATCCGGTGATGTTCCTCCGACGAGGTTGAGTCCTGCCGCGGAATAGAGGACCATTTCCCTGTATTTCATAATGTCCAGGATATATATTTTCCACTTTCTGTCTCTTTCAGTAGAATAGAGCAGATATTTGCCGTCCTGGGTCCAGCTGTGGCTGGAGGTGAGTCCTTTAGAGGTAACGGTGACCGACGTATGGCCGTCCCAGTCCATCAGCCGCAGTTCTTTCCTGCCCCCCGGAGCACTGACCAGATAAGACAGCTTTGTCCGGAATATCCCCGGTCTCCCTGTTGCAACGTAATAAATATCATCAGCCATGCTGTGGGCCAGGGGCCGGATGCTCGATGCGATATATCTTTTTTTGAGCACTTCCCTGTTTTCGATCAGGTCCCTGACGGACATGATCACCTTAATGCCTCCGGACATATCAACGTCTATATCGGCGATGAGTTCCGCCCCCAGGATGTCTGCATCGACGAAAGAAAACAGGCCCGTAAATTCCAGATCACTTTTAATAATGCCCTCGATTTCTCTTGCCGTGGGCGTGCGCGACGAACGTATAGAGACCGGAAGCTGACGTATCCCCGGAGAGGTTATATCAATATATACTTTTGCCTCCGCAAAACCGCAAAAAAAGAACACGGACAACAAGGCGCAGACGAAACCGATAATGGCCCGTGCACGGTTCTGTTTATCGACTGAAGATAATTGACTGCTGAACGCTGTTTTCATAAATGGAACCTCAAGATAAACTCATCGTCCATTCCCAGAGGAGGAGGGGGCAGCGGACTTGCCTTCATGACCGCCTTCATGGCAGACCGGTCAAATAAAACATTTCCGGATGATTTTACAATTTTAGGTGAAATAATATTCCCCTTTTTGTCGATCTTAAAGGACAGAACAGCTTCAATTCCGTCGGAGTCGAATTCAGGATAGATCCATTGGTCCTCTATACTGCCCTTTATTGTCGAACCATAATTGTTTATGTATTCTGGCGGCTGAATGCCCGTCCCCTGTGTGCCCGACATCCCTGCTCCCTTTGTAATGTCCTCCTGTTTGTTCTTCCTGATGATCTCTATGGCGCGGGCCACTTCCTCGGAGTCTCTCTGGTCTTTTTCGAGCTTTTCTTCTTTCTCCTTCTTTTTTATCGACAGCGCCTTTAAGGCTCGCAGCCTCTCTATTTCCCTTGAGACGGTCTCGGCAGACTTGTCGGGCTCCAGAGAGACACCCTTTTTGGGGACCGCTTTTTTCAGGGGAATCGATTCTTTCCTGATCGCTTTTTCAGCCTTCGGCGGACTCTTGTCCTCTATGGTCTTGGAAGGGACCGTCTTTTTTACAGGCGCAGTCTTGACGGGTCTATGGACCGCGGACGGACCGACCAGGTCCACAAAATAAGTTTTGTACTCCATCTCCTTTGTCCTTACGGGAACGGTGATGAATATTATGAGCAAAACATGCAGGACTGCGGAAGTGATTACTATTTTATAGAATGCCGGTTCGGTACTGATATACAGAGACTGCTTCATTTAATACGCGCTTTTGGCTCAGTCACCATTCCCAATTTATCTATCCCGATCTCCCTGAGCTCTCCCATGACCTCGACCACCAGACCGTATGGGACGTCCTTGTCCGCCTTGAGAAAGACCTCTCTGTTTTTGCTTTTAGCGAGTTTGGCGCTTAATGCGGCCAGTGTCACCGCTGTCTTGTCAAGATAAATCTTGCCGTCTTTCTTGACAGTTATATCAATCCTCTCGGTCGTGGGCATTTCCTTTCCTTTTGCCTGAGGGAGATTGATGTCTATACCCTGTTGAAGCAGGGGAGCGGTCACCATGAAGATAATCAGCAGGACGAGCATCACGTCTACAAAAGGGGTAACGTTTATTTCAGAAAGGGCCTGTCTGCGCTTCTCCATGTTTCCTCGTATAATACTCGAGTAATTCCTGGGAGAAATCCGCCGTCAGGGCGATGTTCCTCCTGGTCCTGCTGAGAAAATAGTTATAAGCCACGACAGCCGGTATAGCGGCGACAAGTCCGGCCGCGGTCGCTATCAGGGCTTCGGCGATACCCGGGGCCACTACCGCGAGTGAAGCGGCGCCGATCCTGCCTATTCCCATAAATGAATTCATTATTCCCCAGACGGTCCCGAACAGACCTATAAACGGGGCGGTGGAACCGGTGGTCGCCAGAAATGTCAGGTATTTCTCAAGACGGTTTGCCTCCATTGCCTCGACCCGTTTAAGTGTGCTCCTGATCTCGTCCCTGCCGCCGTCTTTATTCGAATAAGCGGCCCTGAACAGGTTTACCAGCGGACTGAGGGAGTGCTTGTTTGTGGACCTGAACAGGTCATCCCAATTTCTGCTTCTCAGGAATTCATTGTGGAATTCTTCCGACTCCTTTTCGACTTTTGAAAGCAGTTTGAGTTTAAAGAATATAATCGCCCATGAGAATATCGAGAAAAATAATAGAATCAGAAGGACAAATTTAACGACAAGTCCTGCTTTGAGAATTAGTGTTAATACTGTGTCTCCGCCCATAATTAATGAAGTTTAAAGGAACGGGTATAAAAAGTCAAAACATTCTCTGTGCAATTGCACTATATTACATGGGGGCATCTGCAGTTAAGTGGCGGAGACAACGAATGCGCGATGGTCCAGGAGACGGGAGCCAGGTGAATTACAATGTAAAACAGCATGGGCCGGTCTTCTTAAGCTCAATTATATAAGCGGGTATGCGCTCAGCATTCAAGTGCTTTTATTCCCGGATACCGGAATCTCAGAAACAAGTCCGGCAAGTTGATTCGGAGAAGAGCATTATAAAATGAATGGGGCCGGAAAGTGTGTTAGCTAGGGGCAAATCTTTTCACACCGCTGAAAACCATATATAAAATTCGCAAATAAACTTATTGTCATGTTGACAAAACGAAGGGGCTGTGGTAATTTTTCGAGACACTTTAGTCTTTGCCGGGTCTCTTCAGTTTATTTTGAATCTTTAATTTAGGAGTTTATAATGCTAGACGTCAATTCCTGGTTTTTTGCCCAGCTTGCGAACTTTATACTGCTTCTGATAATTCTGAATTCACTGTTATACAAACCATTCCTCCGCCTTTTTGAGAAGAGGGATGAAAACACCAAAGGCGCGCTCGAAAAAGCGAAGGCACTGGACAGTGAGAAGGATGCCCTGCTCGCCCAGATGGAGGAGAAACTTGCGGAGGCGCGTGGAAAGGCAAGAGCGAGCTTTGAGGCGCTGAGCAAAGAGGGTGCGGACATGCAGAGGAGCGCGATGGATGCCGCCCAGAAGGAAGCGGTAGAAATAAACAGGAAGGCAAAAACCGATCTGGAGGCCGCGACCGAGA
The DNA here is from genome assembly GCA_040756635.1 of Nitrospirota bacterium. GTDB lineage: Bacteria > Nitrospirota > Thermodesulfovibrionia > UBA6902 > UBA6902 > UBA6902. Next base: position 3,896 of record JBFLYJ010000134.1, on the reverse strand, counting down.
AGGCGAGGGCCTCATTAAAATCGGATGTCGAGGCTTTTGCAAAACAAATCGTACAGAAACTGGTAGGAGCGTAATGAAAAAATTTCAGGAGAAGTCGATTTTTTTCGTTCTTTTGCTATTCGCTGTTCAATGTTCATTATTTAGTGTGGTCGCCTTTGCAGCTGAAGGCGGCGGTCATGGGGAGGCCCACTTTACTTATAAGGACTGGCTATGGCCGGTCATCAATTTCGCGATACTCCTTTTCGTCCTTATCTTTTTTGGACGGAAACCGATTGGTGAATACTTTAAAAACCGTACCGCGATGATCGAAAAATCTCTCAGGGAAGCGAGTGAAGCTAAAGAACTGGCGCAGAAGACACTTAATGAGGTAAGAGAGAGGCTCAAGAACACTGATGTTGAAATAAATCAGATCATTGAGGCGGCGAGGAAGTCCGGAGAGAAGGAGAAGGAAGCAATCATCGCAGAGGGCGAGCGTTTAAAGGAAAAGATCATTGAGCAGGCAAAGGCAAATATCGATTTTGAATTACAGAAGGCAAAGGAAACGATAAAAAACGATGCCGCCCTTCTGGCGCTTGAACTCGCGGAGAAGCAGATCAAGGAACAGCTGGGGCAGAAGGAACAGGAAGCCCTTATCGGCGATTATATTAAAAGATTAGAGGCGAAAAATTGAACAAGAACCAGATTGCAAAAAAATACAGCAGGGCATTAATCAGCAGTGTTGATATCTCGGAGATGCCTGCGGTCATTGATGAGTTCAAGGCGTTTTCGCAGCTGCTTGATTCAAAAAGGCAGCTGAAGCTTCTGTTTGCGGGAAAGATTTTTTCGGAAGCTGAAAAGGCAAAGGCCTTTGAAGCAATCTCTCCTTCGATGAAACTGAAACCCAAAACCGATAAATTTCTGAAACAGATCATCATTGAGGGACATCTGATCGCGATGAAAGAAATTATCGCCGCGTCGGTTGAAGCCTATAATGAAAAGCAGAAAAAAGCGACCGCGGTAGTCGTATCTTCAGTCGCCCTCGATGCAGGCTACACTAGCCGTCTGAAGACCGCGCTGAAGCAGATGACCGGACGTGAAATTACGGTCGAAAACCGGATAGACGAATCTCTGCTCGGCGGATTTATCGTGAAAGTGGGAAGCAAGATATTTGACAGCAGCCTTAAGGGTCAGCTCCGGCTCTTGAAAACGGAGTTAATGAGATAAATACACGGGCTGACTGCTGATGCCGTCAGCTATTAGCAAAAGATTCCACGGGGGTGATTTAATGGACGTTACAGAGCTTAAAGCGCAAGAAATAAGTGATCTGATAAAAAAACAGATTGCTGATTTTGAAAAACGTGTTGATGTCAGTGAAGTCGGGACCGTTGTCAAGGTCGGTGACGGTATCGCGAAGATATACGGCCTGGACAAGTGTATGGCTTCCGAACTTCTCGAGTTTCCCAATGAAGTGTACGGGATGGCACTGAACCTTGAGACTGATTCGGTCGGTGCCGTTTTGTTCGGCGAAGATACACTGATCAAGGAAGGCGATGTCGTAAAACGCACCGGGAAGATCATGTCAGTGCCGGTCGGGGATGCACTTCTTGGAAGAGTGGTCAACGCTATTGGTCAGCCGATCGACGGAAAGGGCCCGATTAATTCATCGGAGAGCAGGATAGTCGATGTTGTTGCCCCCGGCATTATCGACAGGCAGCCTGTTCGTCAGCCTCTGCAGACGGGACTCAAAGCGGTAGACGCGATGATCCCGGTCGGAAGGGGCCAGCGCGAACTTATCATCGGGGACCGCCAGACAGGAAAGACCGCTATAGGAATCGACGCCATAATTAACCAGAAGGGCGGAGATGTTTTATGCATATATGTCGCGGTCGGGCAGAAACGTTCCAACGTCGTCCGTGTCGCCAAGAAGCTGGAAGAGGAAGGGGCGCTGGAGCACACGATCATCGTTTCCGCGACAGCGAGTGAACCTTCACCGCTGCAGTACATAGCTCCCTATACCGGCTGCGCGATGGGAGAATATTTCAGGGACAACGGCAAGCACGCATTGATCATATATGACGATCTCAGCAAGCAGGCCACTGCCTACAGGCAGCTTTCACTTCTGCTGAGGCGTCCTCCGGGACGTGAGGCGTTCCCCGGAGACGTTTTCTACCTCCATTCAAGACTGCTTGAAAGGGCGGCAAAACTTTCCGACAAACTCGGAGGGGGGTCGCTTACGGCTCTCCCGATTATTGAGACACAGGCCGGTGACGTGTCCGGTTATATTCCGACAAACGTTATTTCGATTACGGACGGCCAGATATACCTTGAGCCGGAACTCTTCTACGCCGGTGTGAGGCCCGCGGTCAACGTCGGTCTCTCGGTCAGCCGAGTCGGCGGCGCCGCTCAGACAAAGGCGATGAAACAGGTCGCCGGTACCCTCAGACTGAGTATGGCCCAGTTCAGGGAAATGGCTGCCTTCGCGCAGTTCGGCTCTGACCTCGATAAGGCGACACTCAGCCAGATAGAGAGAGGGAAAAGGCTTGTCGAGATCCTGAAACAGGGACAGTACGTTCCTATGACGATGCATGATCAGGTATTAATCCTGTTTGCCGGTACTCAGGGCTATCTCGATGATGTCCCGGTAGAGGCTGTAAGGAAATTTGAAGATGAGTTCCTGAAGTTCATACGCGGGACAAAAGAAGACATCCGCGCTGAACTGGCTGAGAAAAAGGCGATTGACGATAGCCTTAAGGCGAAACTGATCCAGGCGGTAGAAGAATTCAAGAAAGGATTTCAGGCATAAAAATGTAGGGGCAGGCCTCTGTGCCTGCCCAATATAAGGGCAACTACAGAGGGTTGCCCCTACATCAGAGGAATAAATGGCAACCTTACGAGACATTAAAAAAAGAATAAAGGCGGTTCAGAATACACAGAAGATCACCAAGGCCATGAAAATGGTGTCTGCTGCAAAGCTGAGAAAGGTGCAGAACAGGATGCTGGACCTCAGACCGTATGCGGACAAGATGCAGGATGTTCTCATGAGCCTTGCCAAAGGCGCTGACAGGGAATCGCATCCCCTCTTGGCATTCAGGCAAAGAAAGACGGTGGAAGTGGTTATCGTCACTTCAGACAGGGGGCTTTGCGGCGCTTTTAATACGAACATACTCAAGGCGGCACAGAGAAAGATTGATGCATTAAAAAAAGAAGGGTTTGAAGTCAGCATAAGCACCGTCGGGAAAAAGTCAAGGGACTACTTCAGGAGAAGAGGTGTTCCCATGAGAAACTCCTGGATCGGCATTTCAGGTAACGTAACTTTCTCAAGCGCCCAGGAGATTGCGAACAACATCAAAGAAAACTTCATGAATGAAACTCTTGATGAAGTGACAGTGGTATATAACGCGTTTAAATCAATGGTGGCCCAGACGGTGACGGTATCGCAGCTGCTCCCGCTGGCCCCGATAGAAGAGGGCAAGGAAGGCTCCGCCCCTGAATCCGCTTCAGCCGATTTCATTTATGAGCCTTCAATGGAAGGGATCTTTGACAAATTGATCCCCAAGAACGTGGACATTCAGATTTACAGGGCGCTCCTGGAAAGCTCTGCGGCTGAGGAAGCAGCGAGGATGTCCGCCATGGAGAACGCGACAAAGAGCTGCAGCGAAATGGTAGGCAGGCTTACGCTCCAGTTTAACAAGGCCAGGCAGGCGTCGATTACCGGTGAACTCATGGACATCGTCGGCGGCGTTGAGGCGTTGAAAGGATAATACGGCTGACAGCTAAAAAGCTGACGGTTTTTTTGATATTCGATTTAATTTAATGGAGGTCATAGATCATGAATGAAGGTAAAGTCGCTCAGGTCATCGGCGCGGTCGTTGATGTTGAATTTGAGAATCAATTACCTGCTATATTAAACGCCCTGC
>JBFLYJ010000133.1:0-7668 GCA_040756635.1 Nitrospirota bacterium | reverse complement strand
CCGAGGGCGGCAAGACAATCGGTTCCGCATATGTTACCGGTTCTGAGACATCCTCAGCTTCTCCCGAAGAAATGGGGAGGGTCATCGGGGAAAAAATCAAAAAATTATTATCCATGTAACTTAAGACAACTGCAGAAAAGGAGGTAATATGCTCGCCGAAGTCCAAATCACCGAAGGTGGCCAGTTAATCCGGACGGAAAAGATGAAATTAAAACTTGTAAAGGAGTTCAGCAACAACATTACCATATACGAAAATGAAGACGGGAAGGCTGTCATCCATTTCAGGGAGAAGGACGACTATATCCTGATATCAATCGACATGGCTTAAGCGGACGAGTCTAAAGATTCTGAGACCATCTCAGAGGCAGTTTTATCCTGAAAATTGCACCCTCCCCCGGTTTGCTCTCAACGTCGATTTCTCCCATGTGCTCGGCGACAATACGCTTCACAAGGGAAAGTCCCATACCAAACCGTTTGTCTTTTGAACTGAATAGGGGATTGAATATCTTACCCATATCTTCAGGGCTGATACCGCATCCGGTGTCGGCGACCTCAAGGACACAGGAATTATCTCTTTCATACGTAGAAACAGTTATCCTGCCTCCCTGTGGTATAGCGTCTATGGAATTTTTCACCAGGTGTGACAGCGCCACCTGAAAAAGGTTTTTCTGTATATTGACCTTCAGGGGTGTGTCGGAACGTTTGAACGCTACTTCAATACGTTTGTTCATGACCATATTATTAATAATAGGCATGATACTCTCGACTACTTCATTGATGTCCGAATACCTGAACATTGATTTTCTGTTTTTCAGAAGCGACTGAAACTCCTTGACTATATTGTCCAGTTTCTCAGCTTCCCCTAAGATACCCCTGATCCGCGGGACCAGATTTTCGGGCACTTCATCTTTTTCGAGCATCCTTTTGCAGGTCAGCCCGATCACGGCCGCCGGGTTTCTGATCTTGTCCGCGAGGGTCAGCGACATCAGCCCCATGGTCCTTTCCGCTACCAGGGTCTCTATTTCCTGGTTATACTCCTCCAGTAAGTGCTTATAGTCCCGTTCCATCAGAATCAGTTTGTTGTAATGAACCGCTTTTTCGACAGAGTGAACAAGCAGCTCTGCCGTAAAAGGTTTGATGATGAAATCAAAGGCCCCTATCTGTATAGCATCCAATACCTTTTCCATGTCCGCGTACGCCGTCATCAGGATCACCGGCGTCGTCGGAGTAATATCATGGATCTGCCTCAGTAGTTCAATCCCGGACACGGTCGGCATGACGATATCAGTCACTACCACGTCGATATTGTTTTCCCTGAACTTCCTGACGGCATCAACAGCATCGGCAGAAGATATCACGTTAAACCCGTACTCCTTCAAAAGCAGAGAGGATGAATCAAGAACAGCTGGTTCATCATCCACTACAAGCACCGACCCGTATTTTCCCATATTCATTATTTCGCCCTCATACGAAAAAGTATAATCCAAGCAGCCGCGTATGGCAACTGCCTGCTTATGACGTTTCGGTTTACTTCTATTGACATGATCATCCCCGCATGCTATTAATATCAAACTTACGGAGGCTGCCGAACTTAAAGACATTTTATTGAAATTGGCGGCGCCTGATGTCCCGATACGGGATTTTAATTTTGCCGACTGGATTATGAGACAGGAGAGACCATTGACATGACTGAACTGGAAAAATTAAAGCACCTGCTTGAACACTGGATTGAACACAACGACGCCCATATACAAACATACAAAGAGTGGGCGGCAAAAGCGGATACCCTGGGAGAAAAAGAGCTGGCGGAGATACTCGGCCGGATTGCGGACGAAAGCAGGGGCCTGGAAACTCTGTTTAATAAGGCAATTCAGATAATTAAATAATAACAACCGTCCCGGCCAATCAGAATTGCCGTATCTCTCCTTACATCGTCATCCTTATGATTACCCTTGCTGTTCAAAATAATAAGGACAGGAGAGGCTGAATGCCGAATAAACACAATGCCGACACCGCAAACAGATAAAAACTCAAAGATCAAAGATGAGGAAATGGACTATTAAATAATCTCTCCTCCATATTTTTAATTTTCTATCGTTTATTTTTAATCTAAATGCTTAATGACGCTGACGGGTATATACGGACTTGTGTTGCAGCGGCCGAGGCAATGGTATAAAATACTGCTTATGAAAACCTCTGCGTATGCTTCGGTAAGATGGCTGTATTTAATCCTTTTCATTATTCTTGCTTCTTGCGCCGTCAATCCTGTTTCCGGAGAGAGGGAATTCATGCTAGTCAGTGAAGACCAGGAAGTGGCCATAGGCAGGCAGGCTGCACCATCACTGAAATGGGAATTCGGAGGTACATATGAGGACAAAGAACTTGAGGCATATCTCGGCTCCATCGTAAAGGACTTGTGGAGAGATTCGGAGAGGCCCGAACTGCCCGTACAGTTTCATGTACAGAACACCTCCATTCCGAATGCCTTTGCCCTGCCCGGCTATGTGGCAATCACCAGGGGGCTTCTCTGCGAGATGGAAAACGAGGCGCAGTTCGCAGCTGTGATGGGACATGAGATAGGCCATGTAATGGCCCGGCATACAGCCAAAAGGATATCCAGGATGCAGCTGCAGCAGCTGGGTATAGCGATCGGAGCTGCCGCGCTTGAGGGGAAAAAAGGCGGGGATGTGCTGCTTGCCGTCGGTGCTGCTGGCAGCAGTCTTTTACTGCTTAAATACGACAGGGACCAGGAAATCCAGTCCGACAGGCTGGGAGTAAAATACATGTCGATGTTAGGTTACGATCCTCACGAGGCGCTGTCCGCCCACAAAGTCCTGGAACGGGCCGTTGATAATTACGTTGCGAGACTCGGGAAATCCCGCGGGGAGGACACTTTTATATCCGGCCTTCTATCAACTCATCCAAGGGCTGAAGTCAGATTGTCCGAAATTCAGGACATGATAAATCAGCTGCCGCCGTATACACTCAGAAAAGACGGTATATTCAGCGCGCGGTTCCAGAAAGAGACGAGGGATATAAGAGATATAAACAAGGTCTACCACGTTTATGATAAGGCCGAGCAGGACTACCGCGAAAATAAATACAGCGAGGCCGAAAAAGGCCTGAAAGAGGCAATTAAACTTAACAGCTCACAGGCCCCTTTCTACAACCTGTACGGTTTTATAAAACTCCAGGAAAAGAATTATGATGAAGCAGATAAAGCCTTCGGCAGGGCCTTGTCCATAACCCCGGACTTCCAGCCCGCGATCTATGGAAAAGGCTTGGCTTATCTATATAAAGGGGACTATGAAAAGGCAGCTGCCGAGTTCAAGAAGAGTCTCGACGAATTTCCCGGCCACGCACAATCGCATTTCGGGCTGGGGAAAAGCTATTACGGGATGAAGCGATATGCGGAAGCCATTCCTTACCTGGCGAATTTCGCGCAGGCCGCGCCTGAACATCCAGAGGTACACGGGCTCCTCGGTATTTGTCTTGATAAGACAAACGATACCGCGAACGCCGTGACAGCGTACAAGAACCAGCTGATGGTCGCACCGGACACCGATCTTGGACAGCTTGCCAGGGCAAGGCTTGCAGTGCTTGAGCCCGTGCAGAAGACCCAATAGACTTCCCGTTGCCTCCTGCAGACCGGCGGGCAAATACCCCCGGCTTCTTATGATCTTTTTATTCTTGGCGAATGAGGATAATGTCAGGCATCCTCTCTTTAAAAGCCACTCCGATGCAGTCCGTCTCGCATTCGGTGCAATGTCCGGCACATCGTATGAGGACCTGGTTGCCTTTAATTTTAATTAATTCAACATGGCTGTCATGGGCTTCCAGGAGCCAGTTTAAATTATGAATAACTTCCAAAACCTGTTTTTCGATCTGGTCCATGCTGATCAATTATTTCTTCACTCTGGATGCAGTTTCCGGTCACCCTTCCGGCGTCTCCACGATAGAAGAAGGGCCGTCAAATGCGATATACAATTTCATCAGCATACCGCAATCAGAATACAAGGCAGTCCCTTGTTTAAGGGTTTAATATTGCAAAAGAAGAATCCGGCCTAAAATAAGTATTGCTCATAATTATAACATTATTAATATCTTTATTATCCGGCTGGCGGGAAGAATTAAGCGGATAAGCGTTAACAACAGCCTTCCGCTCATTACTCGAAAAAAAGTATGATCAATGTTTGTTAGTATTGTCCTTTATCCAGTTTTCAATATGGTCATAGATCTTTTCACAAAATTCATACGGAGCTGTAAACTCATTAGTAAATAATATATTTTCCTTAAGTATCTTCGCTTTTACATCACTGATCTCACTTGCCTCAGATGCGTTAAGGTCTTCACTCAGGGGCATGTCTTTCTTGAAATAAAACATTACAAAAGGTTTTTTCATGGACTTCCATGAATCATATGCCAGCAGGAACTTGTTCAGATTCTCTGCTTCGACCCTGCCCGACCTGGTGTAGAAGCGCCTGTAAAAAATACATACCAGGATGTCACATTCGTCGGCAATTCTGCTTTTGATCGTCTTTTGAGATTCATCAGAGTGGAATACGTCTTCCCACATGGAAGTATGAATAGAGACCCCGAGATGATGCAGCAGATCAGTTTCATTCAAACCCAGACAGACTTCACGTACTATCTTTCGTTCAATTACTACATCACCCGGAGATGCGATGATGATATTCAGGATCCTCTTTGTGTCCACTAGTTTCCCCGAATCAGCAATATTTTTGCAGCAGGAGTGATATTTAAGTATAGTAGATTTCGGACAATTACTGTTATTAATTTTTTTTAAGATGCTATAAGAAAGGCAGACGGCACTGAAAGTGACTGTTAACGCCTGTATTCTTTAATATAAATTTCCTCGGCGATCAGGGCGTCGACTGCGAGCGTAGTCTCATCTATCTCCAGGACAAACGAAGGCCTTTTCTGCTTCAGCTTAATGATGCTGCCGGGAACGATCCCCATAGTGGCAAGGCGCTCAAGCCTCGTACTTTCAGAGGGTCTTATGAAGACGATCCTGCCCTTTAAACCTACCTCAAGCTCCTTTAACTGCATGACAAGAGGCCTGTACTCGGAACTGTATTTCGAACAGCAATCACCTCTGGGAATAGGTTTGCCGTGAGGACAGGTCGGTGGATGGCCCAGAAAAGAACAGACGCTGTCGGTCACGGAAGGGGAAAGAAAATGCTCTATTTCACAAGCGGTCTCTTCACTCTCCTCCATACCTACCTCAAGTACGTCATGAAATAATCTTTCGGCAAGGCGATGACGACGTGTCAGGTCCCTGCTGCGGGACTCCCCCTTGTCCGTTAATTCAATATTATCCCCGGCGATGGTCACATCCCCCGACTTTTCCATTTTTCTAATCATATCCGGGGTGTCACTATCGGCTATTCCCTTAACTACGTCAGAGATGCTCTTGGAGCCTTTCTCCCTTAACGACCAGAGCAGTTCAAGAATTTCGTCTCTTAATTTATTAATCATTTATTCTCCTCACTGCATAATCAATCACAATCAACCGTCCCAATACTTAACCATTTCCATGTACCGCCTCGCAGCCAGGACCGGTATAGCAGGCATGACTTATTATAATTTATCACAAATTGTATTGCTAATTGACCACAGCGGCGGGATCTGACCGGTCATACCCATACACCCTTAATTTCCGACGAGCATTTAAAGCAGGTGCCGGCCTTTATTCTATTCTGCAATATCTGGTAACCGATACGGTGAATGAGAAGCTCCCCGCATACGGGGCAATATGTATTTTCTCCCCCTTCACCTGGGACATTACCTTCATATACGTATTTAAGGCCGCCCTTAAGCCCCATGTCCCTGGCACGTCTTAATGTGGTCACCGGGGTTCTCGGCAGGTCCAGCAATTGAAATGTAGGATAAAATTGGGACACATGCCACGGAATAGCGGGATCAACAGATTTAATAAATTCAATTATTCCGCTCAGGACTTCATCCGCATCATTGTGAGACGGGATGATAAGTGTCGTTAATTCGACCCACACACCCAGCTCTTTCATTATTTTAATGGTGTCCAGCACTGGCTGCAGCCTTGCCCCGCATATTTTTTTATAAAATTCGTCACTGCCTTTTAAATCAATATTGTTTCCGTCAAGAAAAGGCGCTATGACCTTCGCCGCCTCAGGTCCCGTATATCCGTTGCTCACGAATACGTTCCTGATGCCCCTTTCATGCGCCAGGCGCGCGCAGTCATAGGCGAACTCGAAAAATATTGTGGGTTCAGTATACGTGTAGGATATGCTCCTGCAGCCTGCTTTTTCCGCGGCACCGACTACTTCTTCAGGCGTGATAATGTCACCCGGGATGTCGGAATGTTTACCGGGATACTGTGATATGCCGGAGTTCTGGCAGTGCCTGCACTTGAAATTGCACCCTACCGTCGCTATCGACATTGACGTCGATCCGGGAAGAAAATGAAACAGGGGTTTTTTTTCTATGGGGTCGATATTCATCGATATCAGTTTCCCGTAAACGAGACTGTAAAGAGTCCCTCCCCTGTTCTCCCTGACCCCGCAAATGCCTCTCTTGTCTTCAGAGACAGTACAATGGTGCGCGCAAAGAAAACACCTTACCTGCCGCTTCTCCAGCTTTTCATAAAACATGGCCTCTTTCATAGCATCATTATATCATGTGGGAATATGCCTCAATATTTTCTTTTCACGGAGGTATCCGGCAAGGCGGCGGCACAGCGGGATTAATCGCCCTTGCAGCTCCTGCGCATGTCTGCACCAAAATTTGTGCGCATAAGGTATAATTGAATGATTTTATAAGGAGATTATTACAGGTATGGCCAAATCTACGAAAGCAACTATCCTGCTGGTCGATGACGAAGAGGGAATACTCGAAACGTTAAGCGGTATTCTCGAAGACGAAGGTCATCAGGTAATAACGGCATCCTCCGGTGAAAGCGCATTATTGAAATATTCAGAATATTCGCCTGACATTGTTTTGCTTGATGTATGGATGCCGGGGATGGACGGGATAGAGACCCTCAAAGCATTGAAGAAAAAGAACAGCGATGTCTGCGTTATCATGATTTCGGGACACAGCAGCATAGAGACGGCTGTCGACGCGACAAAGCTTGGGGCATATTACTTTCTTGAAAAACCACTGTCTCTCGACAAGGTACTGATACTTACCAGAAGGGCCCTGGAGAAAAGGATGCTCGAGAAAGAGAACATCGCCCTTAAAAGCAGTATGTCGGAGCAATGGGAAATAATCGGGGAAAACCATAAAACGCTCGAACTCAGAGACAAGATATCAAAAGCGGCAGTGTCTCAGGGGAGGGTGCTGATTATAGGTGAGAGCGGTTCCGGCAAGGAGCTGGTCGCGAGGGCGCTGCATGAAGAAAGCCCAAGAAAGAACAATAATTTCATAGAAGTAAACTGTGCGGCCATCCCCAACGAACTTATCGAGAGCGAGCTGTTCGGACATGAGAAAGGCTCTTTCACCGGGGCCTTTGAAAGTAAACGCGGCAAATTTGAACTGGCGCACGAGGGTACCCTGTTCCTTGATGAAATAGGCGATATGTCACTTGTCACCCAGGCAAAGGTGCTCAGGATAATCGAAACACAGGAATTCCAGAGGGTGGGCGGAAGCAGGAACATCAAAGTCGAT
>JBFLYJ010000132.1:0-7700 GCA_040756635.1 Nitrospirota bacterium | reverse complement strand
AACACTTGTCAGTTTGCTTGCTGAAGCCCTGCCCTTTTATTGAAGCTCCATATATAACAAGGGCCTTATTGCCGACGTTATTTATCGTGATGTCCCGCGAAAATTTACTGCCAGCGTCTTTTGTCCCGAAATCGATACGGCTGCTCGTTACTTTGATATCAGGATTTGGTGACAAATGTCCGGTCCCTTTCAAAGCAACCTCGACGAGTTGACTGTCCGGTTCATGCGAGAAAATACTGAGAGTACCGCTGAATTTTCTGCCAGGCAGATCAGGAGAAAACGCGACCGTTATGCTGCAGGAACCGTCGGGTCCGATCTTCTTCTTTAAACATGTGTCACTTTGTTTGCTGAAACCCGCGCCTTCCACGAATATACCCTTGACCGTCAATGCCGTATTCCCGGAATTACTTACAAAAACATCCTTGGTATACGTTTGTCCCACTTCTACATCTTTAAAATCCAGAGCACCCGGCATGACTTTGATTTTTGCCTGTGACTGCGGCTGGTCCGGTCCTGCAGGCTGCGTAGCGCAGGCTCCTAACGATAACAACACCATTAATATGACGGTAAACCGAAGACGATAAATTTTTAATAAAAATAAAATTACAAGCACTCTCATTCTCCCATATATTGTTCAGATATCATTTTGACGGACAAAGTTATTTATATTTGAAACAAGTTCATTGTATCGCCTGCTGAACGTGCCCGGTCATCTCAACCGTCCGTCCTGTCAACGAGTATGAACAGCAAAAAGTATTTTAATGATACAGGTATAAATTTCCACCATCTGAACATGGTTCACTTTTCATCTATGACTTCTGATCACAATGGTATCTTCACTCCATACAAACCTTCCGGAGGATATGTTCTCGACGACTTTTTTCACAAAAATTGTTCTTGTGGGTTCAGGCACCTTGATTCGGCCTGCCGGATCAAAAAGGTGTTCAAACTCTTCGAAGCCTATATCCTCCAGGCTGATCGGGGTCAACGTTGCAATTATCTTTACAGTCTCTTCTCCGACCGGTTCACCGAATATAAAATTAAAATTATTTCGCCTCATGCTTTCATCCGGAATCTGTATGCTGCCGGCCCGTATGAAATTGTTTCTGTAATATTTATTGGGAAAGATAACGTAAACGTTCCCCTCTGAATCCAGATTCAAAACCAGTAGATAACAGTCTGTTTCACACGAAACAGTGAATGTCACGTTTTCCCCGACCCTGAAGTCCCTCCTCTCATCCTCCGTTGATATATCTACCCTGAACGCAGGATCGGGGTTAGAGACACGGGCAAGCTGTTTTACGATATAAATGTATTCGAGATTGGAAGTGATAGATTCAGCAAGCTTGTCCGCATCCGCAGAAGCGGGAACTTTTACTGTATCCCCTATGCGGTTTATAAGCCTCGCGTGATATTGCCCGCCCTCAATTCTGCCCCGTACCAGCGTGTCAAAGTAATCGTCCCCGACGATTTCAACATAAGACAAACTGCGGAGCTTATCTGTTAATTCCTCTATTTTAATATTCTTACTGCCTTTCTGAAATGCCTCGATTTTCACCATGACCTTTTCTTCTTTTACCGAAGGGGCCGGCAGAGAAACGTCCAACGGTGCAATGTTAAAGGCCGGTTTAACTATTATGTTCTTGGGCCCTACCAGCTGCGGTTCCTGTGGCAGCCTCAACGTGTCCGTTATCTTCTTTTTGGCATAATCAAACAGCTCTTCATATGAAGGAGCCGGTAATTTATTCATCCCTTCAGCAAGCGCAAAAGTAAATCCGCCGTGAAATCCGTTTTCAGTATTCAACTCCCAGGACAATTGATTCTCCCTTGAGGCAGTCAAAAAAATAACCGACGGCGGAACATCATCAAGACCGCGCGGCAGAGCCTTGACTGCGGGCGTAGGTTTATATCCTGTAACAGGAACAAACCTTGGACGCATAGCCGAAGTTTCTTCAAGATAACTTACACCATCACCGACATTCCTGTATGCTCCTCCCGAGTAACAGCTGTCAAAAATTACCACGAGGGTACCGTTTTTAAACTTTCTCATCCAGGAACCGAATTCGTCGTCCACAATAATGTTTTGGGCGGGGTCCGGCACCATGTCGTAAGGCAGTAGCACCTCGTCTTTGCGATCAATTTCATCTCCATTTTCATCCGGAACAGTTGAGCCATGTCCGGAAAAATAAAAAAGGACAACATCTCCCGGGTCTGTCCCTTTGACCAGCCAATTATTAAAAAGGATGTCTATGTTTTCTCTCGTAGCTTCCTGGTTTTTCAATACTTTTATATCACCTTTTGAAAATCCAAAGCGTGAAACAAGAATACTTTCCATATCATCCACGTCCCTGATCGGGCCTCTCAAGTCAGATACTATCCTTTCGTTTATGGTAGCGGGCAAAGCTTTATATTCAGCAATACCGACAAGCAGGGCCCTCCTGGCCGCAAATATATCTGACGAGAATACGATAACAGAGAATATGATAATAATGATAATTGAATATTTACCCATTCCCGCTCCCTCTTAAATTGATAACTAATGCTTTCTTGCCGCTCTTCCCATCATCAAAACCGGTAACGAACGTGGCTACGGATTTATATCGACAACTAACTATATGACTCTTCAGGCTTCGAAAAGTTTCAAAATAAATTACTCATGTCCGGTCATTGATACCATAATGACAACCACTATATTTCCATCACTGTCTCTAAATCCTTTATCCCCTCCATGTATGATACCTAATTGACCAATATCTTTAATAAACGAAGTCTCTTCCGTATTATTCAAACTGACAGTTACCTTGGCGCCCTTATCTCTGAATATAATTTGTGATACCCTGCCGTCGTGTGCCCTGATGATCTCTTTCAATTTATCTATTGAATTATCAATATCTTTTGTTTCAATTAAAATCGGACTATTAACATCAGCCAGCTTTATATCCAGGTCTCTTGAAATTTTTTTCGTGTCGGGGAATTGTTCAGGAGGGAAACTTTTATAATAAATTACTACAGCCAAAAACAGTACTGCAGCCACAGCGATTCCTTCAAAACCCCATTTGACAGGTCTGAACTGAAAAAATTCCTTTATCCGGTAAGACAGGGGTTTGGCGGGTAACGGAAGTTCAAGGAGACTCTTTTTTACTGACTTCTTAAAATCCTCCGGAAGTGGCGGCGTCTCGAACTGATCAAGCAGTTTTATTGTGTCCCTCAGTTCGTTAACCTCTTTCATGCATTCTTCACATTCTTCTAAATGATCTTCCGCCTTTCGATACGCTTCTTCATCCATGTTTTTTGTTAGATAATCGTAAAGTTTGTCTTTAAGATGCTCTGATTTCATAAAACCTGCTCCCGGTAAGGTTTTAAAATGTCCCTTAATTGAAGCAGCCCTCTTCGCGTCAATGTCTTAATATTATTAAGTGTACATTCCATTATGGCTGCTGTTTCCTTCTCGCTATATCCCATATAAAATCTGTGTATCACAGCAAGTCTGTATTTTTCTTTCAGAGAATTAAGCGCTTCTTTCAAAATAGCCCGGGTTTCTTTGTTCAACAATGCGGTCAAAGGATCACTTCCTGTAGACGAAATATTGTTTATCGTAATTCCCCTGTTTGGAGCGGCAGAACAATCTTCATCATATTCTTCCACAATGCGCACAATATCAGCCCTGCTTTTCAGAACCGACATGCAAATATTGTACGCGGTTTTTCGTATCCACCAGAAAAATTTACTCTCTTCTCTTAAGCTATATATCTGTTCATAACAGTTTTTAAAGGCCTTTGACATCGCTTCCTTTGCGTCATCTTGAGGTTCATCAAGGCGGGACAGGAGGATAAAACAGTACCGATAAACCGCGTCACTGTGCTTCTCATATAATCTGCCATATGCTTCAGGATCACCTGATTTAGTCTGTCTGACCAGATCTGCATCCTCTTCCCAGTCATTTTCTTTAGACAGAACAATTCCAAAAAAAAGACAGACAACGGAACAAAAAGTTTCAATAATGGAGTTTTGTAACATAAGTATATGTCAGATTAGACCGGACCAGCTCATACGAATTATTTAATTAAGGTAATAAAAAACCGTCTGCAACAGCATACGTTTCCATCATTGGCGAAAGCGATTCACAAAAAATACCGAAATATGAAAACTGATTTTACATCTTATTATTAACGAAGAAAACAGAACGGGAATCTATCAAATTGAGGATTTAATATTGGATTTATCACTCCCCCCATTTATGGACCGCATGATTTTTGAGTTAACATATAATATATAAAAGGAAACTAATTGTAAAGAAAGAAAATATGGGAAATTTCAGATTTAATCTGGAAGTCGAATTGTGATGCGGATATATCAAAAATGGTCGGGGCGAGAGGATTTGAACCTCCGACCTCACGGTCCCGAACCGTGCGCGCTACCAAACTGCGCTACGCCCCGTACTAAATTTGACTATACATAATACCACAATCACACATGCAAATTCTAAGGTTATATATTTGCTCGTTATTGCTTAATTGTGGTGTCTGGAACCAATTAACCTTGTAGTTGCATTTAGGTTGTTGATACGAGGCGAGCGGACTTGACGGAAGAACTTTACCTGCGATACCTTGGAGAGACTCATGAAAGCATTAATATTGTCTTTCTGAATTTCATCGTGCGTTAAGTCCTGTCGTCAAAATTTAATTCTAATGTCCAATCGCATAGTAAAGGTTTAACGGCAAGGCCGCTCGACTGATTCATGCAACGTTAGGGTTAACATTTATACTTCAAACGCGTCCTTTATCAGTTCACATTCCGCCCTGCCCTCAGCATAATATACACTCACAACATCAAACCTGCATGGCGGTATTTCTTTCAGCTTCTTCAGGTACAGCAGCGCAACATTTGCGATCTTTTTCTTCTTGAAATAATCCACGGCTTCAAACGGCCTGCCATACGCAATGCTCTCCCGGGTCTTTACCTCCACAAATACGAGCGTGTCCCCTTCCATCGCGATAATATCGATTTCACCGATACGTGTCTTGTAATTCTGTGCAATGATTTTATATCCCCTCTTCCTGAGAAACTGTACAGCAAGTCCTTCACCTCGTTGCCCTAACTTCATCATGTCCCCCATTCAGCTGTCAGCCATCAGCCATAATTTTTCAGCATTTATCAGCCGACAGTCTTTAAATTACCTTACATCTGCATCGAATGACTCATGTCGGTAGAGCGGTCTTGACGGAAAAGTTTTACATGCGATACCTTAGGCTGATCTCTTCGTACCTTTTCCAGTTGCGCCCGGGACCGGTCCTCATGGCACGAATGCATCACGCTATTCCATTTCAATTCTTCGGTAAAAACAGGTCCTGTTTCCGGTATGGCAGGCGCCGGCACCTTTCTGCTCGACCTTTATCAGCAAAGTGTCCTTATCACAATCGTAAAGGATCTCTCTGACTATCTGGGAATTCCCCGATGTTTCCCCTTTAGTCCAGAATTCCTGTCTGGACCTGCTCCAGAAACAGGTCTTCCCGTTCTGAATTGTTTTCTCAAGCGATGCCCGGTTCATATACCCGAGCATCAAAACGTCGTTATTCTCAATATCCTGTATTATCGCCGGTATCAAACCCTGATCACTATATTTAAGCTCCGGAATCATTCTTCCTCCCTCTTTCTTGCTTCTCATAATGAAATTTTGATTATTCTACCATACAAAATCAGAAGTGTCCGGTTCAATTTAACTTGAGCAAGTCCGGACATCCATGCTTAATAATATTTATGACGCAATATGATTTCAGAATTTGATTTGATGGCTTATTACCCTTATTCAAAAAGAGACGGCAGGCATGATGCAGTATTTGAGCAGATTTTTTTGCCGGGAGTGAAGACAGGAACTCTGAACAGGCAAAAACCTCGGAGTCCCGCAGGACGCGGGACGAGAATTAGACGAAAATACTGTATCATGCCTGCTCTGCATTATTATGCATTTACTATGGTATTGCCATAAATATTTATTAAGCACGCATGTCTACTTCGAATATTTACCGGACAAGTAAGATTCAGATATGAAAACAACATATAAACCCCGGGGATTATCCGAAGGGATAAAAGACATATAGCCCAAGCCACGCATCCTGGCATCCCCGGTTATTACAACTGAGTACGTATAAGCTGTCCGTTATGTATTTGTCTCTGTAATTGTATAGCCGATTCCTTGCCACTCTATTGAGGTTATTATTTTGTATGTCATCGGCTTTTTAGGTAAGTTAAGTGTCGAATCTGCAGTCACGCTACTGCAAAATACTCATTAATGAGTATCACCGTGATTAAAAATGCTTTACGAACCTATTCTTTTCGATACATTTTTTCAGGATATTTCCTGTGCAGCAGGGATCGCATGCTTCACACATCTTGCAGCTTTCCATTATGTTTTCCAATATTTTTTTCAGTGTCATCATTTTATTTACCTCCGGAACTTTATTAAAAACGCTTCACAGCATCACAAGCAATTTGTTAAATCATGTTTAAGCGTCCAAAAGCAGGTTTGATTTTTCACTAGCTACGAATGACCGCTTTAATGAATCGACTCCTGTTATGCAACGCACGTGCCAGGCCTCTACCAGGACATCAAACCCGCTATGAATAATGACTAAATATCTCTTGCTGGCCGCCTGTCTCAGAAACCGGAGGTATTTATTGTATGGATTAGCATACAACGCAAGCAGTCAATTCAATGACGTAAAGCATATAGGCGTTGATTACGCCCGTGATCATGATGTGAAGGGGATTTAAGAATGGATGAATCAGATAAAGTAATCTATCTCTTTATTTTTTATATTCTTCCGGTTTCAGATCATACTTCTTGAGGAGCTGATAAAAATCAGCGCGGTATTTCCCTGAAAGCTCAGATGCCTTGCTTACATTGCCCTGTGTTATCCTGAGCAGATTCAACAGATATTCTTTTTCAAATTCGGACTTGGCCTCTTTGAAGGGCTTCAATTTGTCACGGGACGACATATTTGTCTGCAGTATGAGATCCTCACCGATGACGTTGCTCTGGGTCATTGCCATCGCAAATTCAATAGTGTTTTCCAGTTCACGAACATTCCCGGGCCAGTCATGCAGCATGAGTTTCTGCATCGCCATAGGCGTTATTCCCTTGACCTTTTTGTTCATTCTTCCGCGAAATTTCTCGAGAAAATGCTCAACAAGCAAAGGGATGTCCTCTTTTTTCTCTCTCAGCGGAGGAAGTTTTACCGGGATGACATGTATCCTGTAGAAAAGGTCCTGTCTGAAATTCTTCTCCTCAACCTCTTTCTGAAGGTCCCTGTGGGTGGCCACGATGACCCTGACATCAACTGCGATCGGTTTTTTGCAGCCCAGGGGATTGACCTGCCTGTCCTGCAGCACCCTGAGAATCTTTCCCTGAAGGGTAAGAGGCATATCACCGATCTCATCCAGGAACAGAGTCCCGTTATGCGCCTGTGTAAACAGACCTTTCGCGCTTTGGACCGCTCCCGTGAATGCGCCTTTCTCATATCCGAAAAGCTCGCTCTCAAGGAGGTTCTCAGGTATCGCGGCACAGTTAATGGCCACGAAGGGACCTTCCTTCCTGCTGCTTCCAAGATGAATGGCCCTGGCAATCAGTTCCTTGCCGGTACCGCTTTCTCCCTGAATGTATACTGTCGAGTCGGTTCTCGCGATAAGCGATACCTGTGCCA
>JBFLYJ010000131.1:0-7710 GCA_040756635.1 Nitrospirota bacterium | reverse complement strand
ATCGTCAAAGAGCATACGGTTTTCACGGGAGTCCTGTTCAAGCCTTTCATTAAGCTGCACTCCGAATGAGTCTTTCATTGCCTTGCGGGGTATAGGGTCCAGCAGACTCCAGGCAGCGATACCGACCAGCAGTGTGATGAGAGTCATTTTTAGTGTAAGAGGTATGCTTCGCAGAACAAACATGGTTACCCACTCCTGCTGTAACGAGTGGCGGGTCCTCCTGCCCCGTTATTAACCGCTATTTCGGGGTTGTTTTTAGAGGTGTATTTCTTTATCAAAAAGAGAAAGGAAGGATACATATGTACTGGTTTGCCGGTATCGGAAAAGGCCGGTCCGTAAAGGTCCAGCGAAACATGGCTGACCGACATGGATGCCGGTAATATATCAGTTGATATGGTGCAATGCTGAGCTGATTTTATACTTTTAATCATTGACGTACCAGCGTGGCTTCGGGCAATCTCTCTCTGAAGGCTGTTCCAATACAGTCTGTTTCGCATTTTTTGCAGGAGCCGACAGCGCGGATAACGACCTTATTGCCATGGATTTTGATAAGCTCGACAGAGCTGTCATGGGGTTCCAGCAGCCAGTTTAGATTATGCAGAATTTCCTTTACCTGCTTTTCCATATGTCCTCTCAAGCATGCTTCCGGAAAACCCGGAATCGATTCTGCGCCGGAAATAATACCGAGACCCCTTTGCAGGAATCCCTGTTGTCAGACATTGCACCGCTTGAAAAGCTCCACCCTTACCGGGCAATTGCAATAATAAGCTGAATAACCGAATGACATCCTGTAATTGCATATATTGTTTAACGCCGGTTTAATAAAAAGCAGGTTGTGCTCAATCAAACGCTCGACCTTGCAAAGGCAGTCACCATTGCCATTAAGACAGGAAAAATCCCGCCTGCATTGATGGGCGTCATTTAATATGTCAGCGTCCAGTTTGTAGTTCATAGTTATGATTTGACCAAGCCTTTTATTTTATACCATAAGCAGGCGGGACAATGCCGGGTAGAGGTTTAGTGAGTTAAGGGTAATGGAATATACCTATTTTGATATAGAGAGAAGTTTGGTGCGCAGATTGATTTTTGCTTTATTTATACCGAGTTTCTTCCTTATATTCTTGCGATGGGCCTTGACAGTATCGAGAGACACATTGAGTATTTCAGTTATGTCCTTGTCCTGTTTCCCGTCTTTAATAAGGTCGGCTATCATGATTTCCCTTGGCGTGAAATCAAGATACTGGTATGACAGTTTTGCGGAAAAAGGAGAAACGATATCTTTGAGGTTGGATTCAACGATGCTCAAATAGACGAGTTCGTCCGACATGGCCCTGTTTCTCTTTAATTTATCTACATAGGGCATTATCAGATGTTTTATATTCGATAACATATTGTTCTGGAATTCCTGCTGGTCCAGTTCTCGCTGTTTTAATAATACCTTCAGAGCGGTGTTGCTTTCCTCGAGTTCTTTTGCGCGGAGACGCAGCTTTTTCTCTGCCAGCTGAAGCCGTTCAATCGCGGACTCCAGTTCAGCAGTTCTCATTTTCACTTTTATTTCCAGTTCTTCCTTGTGCTCTTTTAAAATTTGTTCCATTTCATGTTTATAAAAAGCGATCTCGACCACGACCCTGAGTTCACGCTCGTCAAAGGGCTTGCTGATATATCCGAAGGGTTCGGTGTCTTTGATCCTTTTCAGCATTTTTTCATCTGCGTGCGCGGTAAGATATATAATCGGTATATTTAGTAGGGACCGTATTTGTCCCGCGGCCTCGATTCCATCCATTTTTCCGTCCAGAACAATGTCCATCATGACCAGGTCGGGCTTGTCTTCGGACGCCTTTATAACCGCCTCTTCCCCCGAATGCAGCGTCGATGTGATACTGTATCCCATTTCTTCCAGGCCGTTTTTTATACGCATGGCTGTTATGCCTTCGTCTTCAACAACCATGATTCGTTTCTTTGACATGGTCCCAATCCTTACTGAGAAAATATTGCAGACAGACGAGTATTATGCTTATTTGAACTTTAAATCGGTCCTGATCTCCCCTGTGGAGCCGAGACTGATGATTTTTGTATAGTGCACTGAATATAAATGGTTCACCTTACCGGGGCTGCCGTGTATGGCCAACACGTTCGCGAAGTAAACCGTATGGTCCCCCGTATCGATCTGCTTGAAGATTTTACATTCATACGCAACAGTGGAGCCTTCAATAATCGGCGGTTTGACACACTTTGAATGCGCGGTCCTGAATTCTGTTTCCTGGAACTTGTCTATGTCCCTCCCGCTTTTTGTGCCGCAGGTCCAGGCGTCTTTTTCCTGGCCCTCGGAAGGAAAGCAGAGAACAAATTCCTTATGATGTTCGAGGCATTCATGAGAGTATTTCGCCTGTCCTACCGATATCGCAATCATTAAAGGGTCCCATGAAGTAAACATCCACCATGAGATGCCCATGATATTGGGCCGGTCCCTCTTGTCCAGCGTCACCAACAGGGCGTATGGAAAGGGGGAAGCCAGTTCAAGCGACTCGTGCCTGTCGAGTTCTTTCATGATTTACCTCCGGGCGCAGAATTGCCGCGAAAACAGCGCCCTTGGATGAGTCCACGGCCTGAATTAATATTACCAGATAAGCCCCGGAAATCAAACCCGGGAGGACATGAAATCCTCAGTCTCCCTTAACGTCGGTATACCTGCTCTTCCGCCGGGCCGCCTGCATTTAAGCGCTGCAAAGGCTGACGCGAAACGCAGGACTTCTTTAATGTCCCATTTTTTCAGCAGGCCGAATATATATCCGCCGTGAAAGACGTCACCCGCGCCCGTTGTGTCTACGACATCAACATTAAAAGCAGGGGTGCGGAAAATTTCATTGCCTGTGATTGTGATACTCCCCTTGCTCCCGAGAGTTATGGTCGAAGCCTTTGCCCCGGACGGATTCATCAGTCTGACCGCCTCTTCCGGATCGAACGGTCCGCTGCCGGAGACAAGCTCCCTGCCGAACTGCTCGGAGGCGACCACATAATCGCACATGCGCGCAAGCTCGATCATTCCTTCACGCATCCTCCCGGCATCCAGCATGACGGGTATGTTCATTTTGCGGGCTTTCCTTGCGGCGTAAAACGAGGCTTCAGTCATGAGCCCGTCAATAAGCAGGAAATCCGCATGATCGAGAAAACTGTCTGGCAATTCATCCGGTTTCAGCGGCGCTGCTGAAGGCCTTTTCCAGAAGATGGTCCTTCTCCCGCTTGCCTGTTCAACGGCGATAAAAGCGACCTGGGAAAGTGACCTCGTCCTTGCGAGCAGTCCTTCGGTATCTACCGACTCTGCCTTGAGAGAATCCCTGATCTTTATACCTGCTTCATCATCTCCGGTGATTCCATGAAAACAGCACCTTACTCCCAGCCGTGAGAGACTGACAAGTGCAGTTGCCACAGGGCCTCCGCCGGCTGTCGTCCAGTCTATGACCTCTATCTTGGTGTCCGCCTCCGGGAAGGAATCTATGAGGAAGAGATTGTCAAGGGAACACTGTCCAAGACCTGCGACCTTCATGCCTCATTCACCTTCCGTACGACATGTCTCTCCGTTTCCATAATTTTTAGGAGCAGACGGGAAGCATCCTTTCCGAACGCTCCGGCCATCTTCGGGTTAGTCTTGTCCCAGCTTGTCAGTTCGCTCTTTAAATATGTGCGGTAAAATTTTATCAAAGCTTCTCTGTCCTCCTCCGTGAGCTTCTCCACGATTATCCTCCCGCCGAAATAATCACTCAAAAGCGGCAGCTTTTTCAGCGGCGCATGAAATGGTTCAAAGTAACTGTTGATCCTTTTCCTGCCACCTTCAGTGCCGCCGTCGGTCCCGCAGACCACAAAGGAGGCGATCACCTTTCCATCAAGCGTCTCCGCCTCGGACCTGAGGAATTCCAGCAGTCGGTTATGGACCCCGGCTATCCAGACACCGGAGCCGATGATGAAGGAGTCATATTTTTGCGCCGTGCCGGCAAAAGAAATATCTTCAATGTTCAGAAGATCGACATCTCTATTGATGCCACTCCGTATCCATCCGGCCGTGTCCCTTGTCGCACCGTATCTCGTAGCGTATATCAACGCTGTCTTAGATTTGTCTTTGATCAGCTCCGAAATGCTGCATCCGAAGTTCATAGCTGCCAGCGATAAAGCAGCCTTTAAAAGAAAGGCTCTCCTGCTTATAAGGTCAGATGACATTTATCCCCCTGAAATATATATAATTCCATCAAGATTCCCTCCGCACGGGGAGAGGCACTGCATGAGTGGAAGAAACATCAGCGCCCTGCATTCAGTGTCATAGCATCCCGCAAGAAGCAAATATGAAACCGGCCAGGTACAGGTCTGTTTATTGTTTTCACTTCATGCCATCAGTCTGCCTGACAGAAAATATTTTAAAGTATACCAGTTAACTCGGTGAAACGGTAGTGGCCGGTATAATGAAGATTATATTATTTTCAGGAAGGATTCGGCCATATTTTCGCCTGCCTCCCGAATGGAAAGAGATCGTCGGATACACCCCTGAAAGATACCCCCTGATAGCCCGGTTCACGTGCTCCGTTCTCCGGGACTTTTGCCTTCATGATGAAAAATGGGAAGCCGCTGTCATGATTCAATTGATCTTAATAAAAAAATCAAAATGCCGATAAGATATGAGATTTCAGATATAACTTGAAAGACAGCTGAAGCGCTGACGATCATGTATCGATATATCAAATATATGACAGTTTAGGGGATAAAAAATGCGAGAAGATGACAAAAGAAATTTTAAGCGGTACACAAGCAGGTCTGAGTGCGAAGTAACCTTACCATCGGGAACATATAAAGGCAGGATTATCGATTACTCGGATGGGGTCGGCGTCGAACTTGAAAATGCCCCGGCTATCAAGCAAGGCACAGAAATCTATATAAGGGTTCTCGATCATGATCTGGTATTCCGGGGAACCATTGCATGGGTAAGAACCGAAGGCCAGCAAGTGAGGGCAGGCGTTAGGCGTACTGACACCTTAAAGGGAAATCTGCGGGATTTCCGGTTCCCGGATATCCTCATTGGCATTAGCAGGAGCGCATGGACGGGAACCCTGACGATAAAGAGAGGTTCACTCGTCAGGAATATCTTTATCGATAAAGGGGACATCATTTTTGCCTCTTCTAATAACAAGGACGACCGCCTGGGAGAACGCCTTGTCAAAAAAGGCAAGATCTCCCTGACAGAGTATGAAAATGCATCAAAACTCCTGATGAAGACCGGAAAGAAACTGGGAAAGATCCTTGTCGAACTCTGTTATCTGACCCCCAGTGAACTGTTCCAGTTGGTCCGCCAGCAGATCGAAGATATTATTATCAGTCATTTCGAGTGGGAAGAAGGTGAATTTGTATTTCAAAAGGGACCGATTACGTCGGATGAAGTTATTACCCTGCAGATCAGTATGGCGAACATCATATGTCGGGGGATTAAGAAGATCGATAATCTCGAACTGATCAAGCAAATGTGCCCCTCTGTCGATGACATCCTTAACCCTTCACATAATCCCGTGCGCATCTTTCAATCCCTGGATCTGAACCACGCGGACAAGAAGATCCTTTCGTACATAAATGGTATCTATCCCGTGAAAACCATTTTGTCCCTGTCTCCTACCACCAATTTTGAGACACTCAAGACACTCAGTGCGCTCATGAGCATAGGGCTGATTTATGTAAAGGAAGAACGTGATGCACCGCTGACCCTTCAGATCGAAGAAATTTTTGGGAAGCCGGAGGAGATGGCTCCGCAGGACTTTCTGGAAAAGATAGAAGAGGTCTTTCTTAAATGTAAAACATTGGGATATTACGAGGCCCTCGGTGTTGCCAAGGACGCGTCTATGGAAGAAATAGAGAGCGCATATTTCCAGCTGTTAAAACAGTTTCATCCGGACAGGCATTTTTCTTTTCCTTCCCTCGACATCAAAGACAAATTGCTGAAAATAATTTCCTATATATCAGAAGGATACGAAATTCTTTCAGACCCCATGAAAAGAGAGGAACACGACAGAGCACTTGCGATGGGTGTTACACCGGGAATGTCGGAAGAGACGCGAACACAGCCTTCCGCCTGGGAACTCTGTGAAGTGGAAAATCAGAATCCAGTCGGGGAGGGCAGGTCAGAAGGAACCATGCATATTGATCTTCCCGATGATATTATATCATCCGGTGGAAATGGAGATGCAGAGACAACGGAAGTAGAAGAAGAGGAAGTGCCTGCTTATAACCTGTCCATTGAAGTAGAATCCGGCGGTAACGGGAGCAATGAAGAGGCGGAGCATATGGCCGTTTTCCAGGATTACGTGCAGAATGCGACGGGTGCGGACAATTCCGGAGTGAACGGTCAAGATGGAGCGAAGAGAGACGAGCTTCCTGAGGACAATGTATCATCCGGAATACGGGAAGATACAGTCGCTCTTTCAGAGTTGCAGATGAGTGGACGCCTGACTGTACAACCTCCGTCCTGGGTGTTCGATCCATCGTTCCGAACCCCGGAGGAAAATGCTTTGCATAAGGAGATAGCAGATATATCAAAAAAGATTGGAGCACTGGAGCAAGAGCGTAAAGACCTGGAGCATCGAATCGATTCATCAGCATCAATCCGGGCACTTCTTTACGAACAGGGCAATGAACTTGAGTTAGCGGTACTGGATGCTCTGACCATATTAGGCTTTTCAGCAAGACCCCTCGAAGAAAGCGGTTCAGACTGCAATATTATCTTCGAGTCACCGGAAGGGCGCTGTTTGGGAAATGTTGAGGGTAAGGACAATATGGCCATCGACATTGACAGGTTCAGCCAACTCGAACGAAACCTGCAGGAGGATTTTGCCCGTGAGGGTGTAGAGGAATATGCCAAAGGCGTCATTATCGGCAACGCGGAGCGACTGAGGCCTCCGTCGGACCGCGGCGAGACATTTACCGTTAAATGCGTCACAGCTGCTAAGCGCGTGCGTATCGCACTGGTTCGAACCTCAGACCTCCTGGGACCGGTCGGTTATCTCCGAAGTCATCCGGATCCCGACTATGCAAAGATCTGTCGCGAAGCGATCTTTAATGCCGAAGGGGACGTCGTTGCTTTTCCGCCTGCATCGGTAAGCAATGTCATCCTGTAATCCTGGATCATTAGAGCCGATGGATATCATAGCTGCTCCAAACGACAAAACTACAGGGAGTACCGGCTTATAGGTATAAAAGGACTGCAAGGAGCTTTCAGGAGCCGATGCCGCAAGTTTTCAAAAAGGCATCAATAAGAGGACACATTTCAGGGCCTTTCTCTTCCTGCACGAAATGTCCTGCATCGGCGTATCTGACGGCTTTAGCATCTGGAAAAAGGTTTGTCCACCTGTTAAGTTCCTTCTCCCTGAAGGCAATGTCCTTCATTCCCCAGCATATGAGCGCAGGCTTTTCCCTTATCCGGTCCTGTCGTGACCAGAGTGTTTCCAGCCAGTCGCCGGACTCTATGATCCGCTTCGGGAATGTCCAGCAGCCCTTGCGCTCCTCCGGTTTTTCAAGGGCCCTGAAATAATGCTGATGGACAGGGATGGTAAGTTTTGCCGGGTCCCCCATCGCCTTCTTCATCACACTGCTCACAAAGAAATTAAAACGCCTGATCAAAAACCGTCCGACCGCTCCTCCCATAAATTTACTGAATATCTCGAAATGGAGATCACCTTTTAC
>JBFLYJ010000130.1:0-7763 GCA_040756635.1 Nitrospirota bacterium | reverse complement strand
GTGATGCAGCGGGAAACAAGCTCCCTGCCCATTTCCCTATCCTCAACATTCATCGGTAAAGCGTCCCTGTGTAGAAAACACAATGTCCGAAAGTTCGCACTTGAGGGCCCCGGCAATCATCCACGCATTTTCGAGGGAGATCGACTGTCTCCCGTGCTCCACCTTCTGAATAAACGACCTGTCGAGGTCCGACATGAACGCCAGCTGCATCTGAGTAAGACCGGCCTTTTCTCTTAAGCATCTGATCCTCATCCCGACGAACATGCGGAACTCATTTCTTTTAGCTGCGTCTTTCATAATATTCTATTCCCATGCGGTGAAGCGGTAAACAGACTATAAAAGGCCGTTTATAGTCGATATGAAACTGCGTTAACTCTGCAGTTGCACAAAAATGTTGATACCAGACGGACGGACTTTATTGCCCTCACTCAATAAGCCTCTCAACAATACTGTCACGGGCTGGATGCTTTTCGAGGGCGGAAGAAATCAGGTAAAAATTCTTCATTCTCTCGATCAACCCCGGATTAAATCCAGACAAAGGCTGAAAATCTATCTTTATCCTCCTCTTTTTCGCGAATTCCGTCAGCCTTGCGGAAGGTTTCCATCTGTCTCCGGCGATCACCATGACCGAGCCGTCGGCGTATTTGATCGCCCACGCAATACCCAGTTCGGATAACCGGAAGGCGCTGAGGTCAGGGTCATCCAGCGGTCTTCTGCGGCAATGGAACCTCTTCGGTCTCTTCATGAGCTGATCATACCTTTGTTCTTTCAGTATCGCCCGCGTATAGAGGAGGGTCAAGGATGAAAGATCATATTTCTTTATGTGGTCCCGATAGTAATAGCTCGTTGCAGAATAAGTGGCGAAACCATACTCGACGTAAGCCCCGTTTCTTTTTTCATATTCCTCGTAACTCAGGTCTCCTGCGGCGTAATCCAGGTACACGGCATTGCCCTCTTCCAGATTAAACGTTGAATGGCCTTTCATATCTTCGGAAAACAAAAATGTCACCGGTGTAAATTCATTGAGCTTCAGCCTGCTGTTTCTGTCTATAATCTTCATCATGACGTGCACGGAATCTTCATTTAAGGACTTTGAGTTTATCGTAGCCTTCCAGTCTATGCCTTCTCCCATGGATCCCCAGCTTCTCGATGATCTCTGCCTGCAGTCCTTTTTGCTTATATTCTGCCTCGCTTTTGAGCATGTACTTTCAATTAATTTAAAGTCCTTCTTCAGCTCCCATGAATAGCCTCTGTCGTGAGACAACAGGGCCTGTTCGTCACGGCTGAGAATTTTATACACCGTATTGAACATCTGGACATTTTCGACATCATCATGGAAGGACTCGAATGAATACCGGTCACTGCCCGTATGAAGAAAGTATTTTCTTGCGTAGTCCGGAATGTTGAACTTCCCCGCCCCCATATAAACCGCGTTCTGACGGATCTCGATATAGTCCTGAATTCGGGCCGTTTCCATATAAGGATACTCAAGACATCTCTTCATCAATGCCCCTGCGAATTTTTTTCCCATAAAAGAAAGAGCGCTGTCATACAGATGACGCACAACCTGCGGGGTAAGACGAAGGTCCGCCGCGGTCCGGTTCCGCAGATACTGATAAAATGAGAGAGTCTTTCTGAGCGACGGTCTGCTCCCACTTGCCGACCCGGCAGAGCCCAGGCTGTATTTAATCAGCTCATTAATTTCATCGAGCTTGTCGAATCTCTTTAAAGAAGCGGCCTGAAATCTGTCATAAAACCTTTTGACGACCGCCGGGTAATCATCCAGCGCCCCCTGTTTCCAGAGATAAAACGGGTCCTCGTGAACAAACGCGGCCTGCATGTCCCTCCATTTATAAGGGAAATAGTAATTGCCTGCCGAATACTCCGCGTCCAGGGTCTTCCTGACCGACCACCAGAGGCTGTATTCACATACAAACAGCGTCTTCTTGCCGCCCTTCAAACAGCTGCGTATGCGCTCCCCTATCATCCCAGCGCGGCATTCATTTATTGCCCGCTGGTCATCCGCTAGACTGTTCCATGAATCCGTGATCTGGGGCTCCAGATGACCGAGGTACCCGTCCAGCCCTTCGGTCATGACAAAGTAATCGTCCCGGGGCCTGGTCATCTGCCTGATCATGAATTCAGGAGAATAATGGATGATATGGGAATCATCAACACACTTAAGTTCAATTGCCCTTCCCCATTCCCTCATCGTCCGGACCGCTGCGAGTGCCATGCATGAAGCATCGCTCGGGACAAATGGAAAAACCGCGAAAGTAGCATCGTCCTTTTTGACAAGAAGTGAACTTGTCCTGGGGAACGACGTGACGGCCTTCTCCCACAGCCCGCCGTTATTCAGGAAAAACGGCAGGTCGACGAGGACCTGCTCAAAACCGTCCTCTTCAATGGCGCGGGCAGCAAGATACGCGAACATAAGCCGCCCTCTTATATACGGGACCACATGGAGATTCTCATACCTGTCGTGCCTGATATACTGTTTCTCTGATTTTTTTACTTTCATCTTAGAAGTGTCCGGTTAAATTTAATTAGTATAAGTCCGGACATACATGCTTAAAAATATTTATGACGCAATATGATTTCAGAATTTAATTTGATGGCTTACTACCTTTATTCAAGAAGCTGACGGCAGGCATGATACAGTATTTGAGCGGATTTTTTTGCCGGGAGTTCAGACAGGAGGTCTGAACAGGCAAAAGCCTCGGAGTACCGCAGGACGCGGGACGAGAATGAGACGAAAATACTGTATCATGCCTGCTTTGCATTGTTACGCATTCACTATGGTATTGCCATAAATATTTTTAAGCACGCATGTCCACTTCATTTATTTACCGGACACGAATGCCTTCATATTATGAAATTACGATATTTTTTAATTAATAAATCTTTCCATTATTCTGTCGGCATCCGGATGTGTCTTTACCTGTGTCGAGGTAAAATAAAGGTTCCTCATGCGGTCTATAAAATCCGGCTTAAACTTGGACAGTGAAATGGTATAAATCCTTACTCCTTTTGTGCTGGCATACTCTTTAAGCTCCCGGGACGGCTTCCAGCTGTCAATGGCCGCGACTATCACCGTATGCTCCGCGTATTTGACCGCCCAGGCGGCGCCTGTTTCCTGCAGCGGGAACCTGGCAATCTCAGGGTCGGACCAGGGATGGGTACGGCACTGAAAACGTGCATTTCTCTTCATGATGGCCGCGTACCTTTGCAAACCCATTACATGCCGGGTATATAAAAACGTTATTGACGACAGTAATCTCTTCTCGACATGTCTTTTGTAGTACCAGTCCCCCCTGCTGAAGGTGTGAAACACGGAATAAACATAATCCGGAGGAGGATAGCTGTTTAAAGAGTGTTCAGGTACACCGAGGTCCATTTTCCGCTGGGTAATGTTTGAATCGTGAATAGCGCTCCCGCCGTGATTTTTAAAATTATTCGTAAAGATGAAAACCACCGGGGTGTATTCATCCATCTTCTTTTCCAGCACTTTTTGTGCCCTGCTGTTCATCCTTACATAAATGGCGTCCTCACCGAGCGCCTTTGAACTTATGGTCTTTTTCCACTGGATTCCCTTCCTCATCCTTCCCATGCTTTTTTGAGGGACCTCATGTCGTCTTTTTCTGTTAATCATGGACCTGAGGTGTCTGCATGCTGCTTCATGAATTAGATAATCCGACTGGATTGCCCAGCTCATAGTGGCCCTGCCGAGGGATTCGGCGATGCTCCTGTCCGCGGCGGGATCAGTCCTGTATACAAAGGCAATCAGATGTTCAGGCGGGTAATCGCCGTCCTGGCGATTATCAAAGGAATGCCTCACGCCTCCGGTATTAAAATACCGGTACTCGGACAGGTCAGGGACCATAAACTTCCTGTCCAGTGTGAATATTCTGTCTTCCCTTATAGTCAGGTATCCCTTTATTCTGCTTCTTTCCGGGACAGGGTATCTCAGGAACTCTTTCGCGATGTCCTGTGCGATTTTCTTTCCGAGACATGAATATGCCGCTTCGTAAAGATGCGTCAGCGGCTGAGGGGTTAAATGTCCGGCCCCTGTCATTCTGGCGCGAAGATAAGCGTAAAAGGAAATAAGTCTGCGAACCGACAGACTGGCCTTTTTCTTTCTTGCGCTTTTCTGACAGGTATTTTTAACAAGGTCTTCGATGCATTCGAGTTTGTCGAACAGGCGTACACTGCCGAGTTTGAATTTATTATAGAACTGCTCCACGGTAAAGGGATAATCATCCAGCAGACCATGGGCCCAGAAGCGATACGGGTCTTCAATGACCATTGCAGCCTTCAGGTCTTTCCATATAAAATGAAAGCCGTTCCCCCTCCTTGTTGATCCGGACTCAAGAATCCTTGAGACCAGAGACCAGAGCCGGTACTCGCACACAAAAAGCGTCTTCCCCCCCTGCCGGAGCAACCCTGCCAGACGCTCGGCGACAATACCGGCCCTGTATTCACTAAAAAAGCTCTGGTCTTTAGAGCACTCACTCAGGGACTGATCAAGCCGCCTGTACAGGGGCCCGAAGAAATTATCCAGCCCATCAGTGAAGACGAGATAGTCATCCGTGATATTTATCTCTGTCTGCATTAAACTCTCCTGCGGATAATTGATAACCTGAGAATCGTCAATGCATTTCATTTCAATGGATATCCCGTCTTTTTTTAACATCTGGACTGCAGCAACAGTGATGCAGGCCGCGTCATTAGGCACGAAAGGTATGGAATAAAATGTTCCGCTGTCCTTCTTTATAAGCAGTGAGCCCGCAAAAGGCATTGACTGCACCGCATTATTCAAAAGACCGTCATTGTTCATGAAGAACGGGAAATCCACCGCCACGCGCCTAAATTCGTCTTCTTCTAGCGCCCTTGCCGCAAGCTCGGCAAACACAAGCCTCCCTCTGATATACGGGATCACGCAGAGGTTTTCAAACCTCTTGTGTTTAACATACTGTTTCTTTGTTGTCTTTAAAGCTGTCGTTATCATGAATATAAATTGTTGATACCAGGCGAACGGACTTGTGCGAAACTTCCGGCCTGATGGTAATCGCCCCGGTATCAGTGCACTGTTTCCTTGTTTTCGACGGCACTGTGCCCGGCAAACAAACCTGCTGAATATGTTTCTGAGCTTTTTTTCAGATTACTCTCATGCTCTTTTTTCTGGTCTTCATCACCATCTTTTATATGCTTGTAAGCCTTGGAAAGGTATTCTTTTATTTCATTCTCGCTAAGGGTCGCTGATATTCCCTTTTCCTTTATTGAAAGTCCGTATGCGAATTGCAGAAGGGTCAGTGTGTTACGCGCAGACAGATTTACATGTTTAAAATCCGAGAGCAGCGCCCTCATCCAGGCATCCGGTATCGCCTTCATCCTGCTCATGAGAATCTCGTCAATCTCTGAGACATATGGATATCCGACATAGATGGCGGGCCGCGTCCGCTCATCAATAAAGCCCGGCAGACCAATGCCTGTTTCCTCATCTTCGTTCAATGCCGCACAGCAGAGAAAATCGGGATGCGCCTTCAGACGTATCCCCGCAAGCACCGATGTCAGGCTCCTCCGGTCATCAAGCACAGAGGCCAGCGGGTCAAGCGCGGACTGCGGGGCCTTGCCTATCTCATCAAAGAAGAAAATCCCCCCCCTCAGCATTGCCGCAAACAAAGGTGACGCTACGTACTCAATTGTGTTCTTCGATGTCATGGTTGCAGAACACGCAATATCCTCCGGTCCAAGCTCTTCATGACCATTGATAATATAGAGGTCTTTATTGAGGATACGCGCAAGCTCATATACAAGGGCATTCTTCCCGATGCCCGGAGGCCCGTAGAGCCTGAAGTTCAGGGGAGATGTCCCGTCAATGCACGTCCACGCCGCAAGCGCCTTTTCAATGATCCGCTCCCTGCCGATGAATTTATAAGCTGGAATATCAGTCGGATAGGGAACATTAATTATCTTCCCCCCCATCTCCACTTTCTCAAAACTGTTGATGTCTTTGGATATCATTCTTATCTCCTTTTCTTTATATGATTGTTCCGGCCAAGCTCCGCCCTTTCAGTTACAAAATGATTTGATAAAAATCTTTCCAAACAATCATGTGAAACCATTTTTAGTAATACATGAAGCGGGACACTACATTTTTCAAAGTAGTATTTAACAGGTCCCGTGAATAATTTCACACAACTGAATTACTCATAAAGGTAATTACTAAAAAGTACTATAAACGCCATGGCAACCTCGACCATACGCGTCTTGTCCCTGTACAGGCCGTCCAGGGACACCTCCCGCGCATTTCTGTCTTCATGCTCAAAAGTATTCCTTATTAAGACAGCCAACGCCCGGTTATCACCGCTAACATCGCCTGCTGAAGAGAAATCCAGATATTTCCTTACAATCTTTCTCTGGTCTTCAAGTGACTTCAGATGATAGGCGAAGATATGTACGAGGACATTCTGGGCCTCTTTGATGCTGGCGTTTGCTATGGAGTGCAGCAGCCACACGGAAGCCTCATCAAGTGTTACGTTATCTGAATGCAGAATCGAAAAAAGGCTGAAGTTCTTG
Organism: Nitrospirota bacterium; assembly: GCA_040756635.1. Classification (GTDB taxonomy): domain Bacteria; phylum Nitrospirota; class Thermodesulfovibrionia; order UBA6902; family UBA6902; genus UBA6902. The sequence continues at coordinate 1,184 of JBFLYJ010000130.1, read as the reverse complement.
AATATTTCATAAAGACGCCTGGCGCCGTGAATCTTATTTATTGAAGGATGATGGCCATGGACGTTCAGTCCCCTGTATTTCTGATCAAAGAGGACCCTGAATATAATATGATAAAAATTAATGTCTTCCGTCTGATCATGAAAATCCAGACGCAGATCGAGGGTATTATCAAGGCGGTCGGCAAGCTTTACCCGTATCAGTTCCGGGGTCTCTTTCGCCTGACGGAAAAGCCGTGTAAGATACGTATTGTACGACTCATTTCCGCTTCTTGCCAAAAAGTGTATCCTTTCATTCAGGAACCATTTGTCCTGGCGGTTTTCGATCTTGTTTATCAGTCTTCCGAAACGTTCCTCGAGCACGCACCACCTGTCCGCGGAGTAGCCGTTGGACAGGATGTCCTCGTCCTTGTCGTGTAGAAGTGATGTCAGTGAGTCCAGGGTGTTAATCGAATCATGGGCCCTGGCGAGGATCGCTGAAGAGCGTATAGGATGAAGAATCGCCGGAGTTCCCACCTTGCGTTTCTGCTCGCCGTACGCGTCTTCAAGATAATACAGTGTCTCGAGCATACGGGCCTCCGCTTCAGACGGCAGCTGTCTGGCGAACATACATGAAAGGACCGCCCTCCAGTCAACCGGTCTTACGGACAGAAGCAGGTTCAACCGAAGTGACAGTGCGGTGAAGTCGTCGATCGTAAAAAGCATTTTCATTGACATCACACCTCCAATAAGAGGCACTAATGAGAATAACAATCAAACGCAATGGACCTTTGATGATCAATTATGTGTCAGGCCGTAACGTATTGGGGGATTCCGGGAAAGTTTTTTTTTACAAAATAATATTTTTAATTAAATTTTTTTTTCGCGGAAATAATTTATTTGCTGAAAAAATACACGGGTCAGGATATCACAAGAGGTTTGATACCGGGCGAGCGGACTTGCCTGATTTATGCATCGTTAAGGTTAATACAGGATTACAAGCAGAAACGCTTATTCGACAGCATACAAAATCATGAAATCACAACTTGTGATCAAGCAAAATCTTAATGTCCCAGTCTTCAACAAAAGACAGATCAGCCGGCTGGTCCGGGATGTCGCCGATAATCATTTCTGCCGCGACGATTCTGCAGCCGCTAAGGAAGTGCGAAAACCTTCTGCGGATAAGATAGGCCCAGATAAGGTTGCACG
>JBFLYJ010000013.1:0-19579 GCA_040756635.1 Nitrospirota bacterium | reverse complement strand
AAAAAATGATGACGGTGTGATCTCGACCGGGACCATCCAGGGTGCCGCCACAGGGACAACATATACCGCGACCACCAACTATAACCTTTGCTTCAAGTTATAACCGGGACGGCCGGCGGCCGGCAGTCACTTTATAAGGGTGCGGAATGCCTGCCGTTAATTGCGCAGCTGCAAACCAAGAAAATGTTGTTTCTTCCGAGATGTCCTGGAACCTGTTTATCAAGATAATCGGCATAGCAGGGGCGGCGCTCATACTGTGCGGATACTACATGCTCTGGATATCACCGGACACAGAGCTGAATGAAGTCATAATCAGGACAAGATATGCCATCGTGTCTGATTTGTCAGGAGCGTTGATGATGGTTTTTTATCTTTATAAGAGGCATTCGTGAAAGCAAATTCAAGATTCAAAATTCGAAATTCAAGACCGGAGAAAGCAGCTTTATTGAATTTTGAATTGTCAATTTTAAATTCCCGGAGGGCGGCGGGCTTCACCCTGGTGGAGCTTGCGATTGTGCTCGTCATCGTGGGCCTGCTGGTGGGTATGGGCGCGGGGTTGATAGGCCCCCTGACCAAAAGGGCGAAGGTCTATGAGTCAAGGGAGATAATAGACGCGGCTGTGGAGTCGCTAATAAGCTACGCGGCTTCAAACAATGACCTTCCGGATACATCGGGTTTTTCTGCGGAAGTGAGAAAGGCGAGTGATGCCTGGGGAAGGCAGCTCAGCTATATAATGGATGATAATCTGAAAGACAGCTCTCTCGGAGGCATCTGCGAGAGAAAGAGCACCAGGCTGACCATCAATGTCTGTCCGGACGCGGCCTGCAGTTCCCCTGACGCGAGGACCAATATCGCATATATCGTATTAAGCAGCGGGGAAAACACGAACAACCAGACAGGAGGCACCGCGGCTGTTACATCTTCGACAACAATTAACGTTTATCCGACAGATGTAAGCATAGACAATTACGCGGACGACATGTCCAGGACAGAACCTTATGACGATATCGTTAAATGGATATCCCTCTATGAATTGCGGACCAAGGCGGGCTGCGTAGGTCCTCAAATAAAGATATTGAACAATGAACTGCCCTCCGGTTCAGTCGGCAATATTTACAGTGCCGAGATATTCGCAAGCGGCGGGGTCCCTAACACAAGCGGTGGACAATACAGGTGGTGCAGGGAGGGAACGTCAAGCAGTAATTTTACATTTACGCCGTCAACGACGTCATCCAACTGTTCAGGTCTGTCGGAAGGCTCATGGAACCAGGCCAATAGTCTTGTTATCAGCGGGTCTCCCTCAGGGGTACCGTCCGGGTCCCCTCTGACAGCCGGCAGTTTTCCCCTTACTTTCTTTGTAAGAGACAACAGTGATTCTTCCGGGTCGAATGACAATATCGTCCAGAAAACGTTTGTAGTAACTATTAACGGAAGCGGGAGCGGCAGTGGAAGCGGCAGTGGAAGTGGCAGTGGAAGTGGACACGGTGATGATCACCACGATTAAAACTGAGGTGAGGACTTGATTATATGATTATTGATTCTCATACCCAATATCATGCGGCACGCGGTGACCGATCATGAGCATGCTTGCGGAACTGCTCTCAAAGGCGCACCAGCCGGCGATAAAGAGAGCAGTCGCGCCGAACCTCAGGAATATCGTAAAGGCACCGTCCGGGATTTCGGGACACAGGAAAAGGATAATTGTTGTGTCGGCATTGCTGATGGTATGCATATTGACCGGGGTCATTTTCCTTCAGTATTTAAAATCCATATCAGATAATACGGATGTAGTCATCGCTGCTTCATCTCCCGGAGGCGTAAGTCAGGTCATGCAGGATGGGAAATTGCCGGCCAGTGAGGCTCCGATCCCGGCGCAGGACATCGGCATTTCAGCATCAGGCAATCAGGAAGCAGCTGAAATGGAAGCAGGGTCTGCCATGAAAGAAGAGGCAGCAGAAGGAGTGAATGCCATGGATAAATCACCCGTACAGGCTGTTGCGGGTAAAGCTGAACGTGAAACAGAAACACCTCTTAGCATGCGGGACAGTATGGCAGATAAAGCTGAAAAAAGCGAAGAGACTATGAATACCGCCGTGATGGACGTTTGGGGTGATGATTCAGAGGCACAGGCCGATGAACCTGAAACTGCCGTCCGCGGCGTATCCGCATTTAATGCCGAAAACAAAAACGCTCATGGAATGGACGTCTATCTGTACAAAGCCAGAGAGGACGAAATGAAGGGTGATTATTCAGGCGCCCTCACAAATTACAAGAAGGCACTGAGTATGGACAATGACAATTACGCTGTAATGAATAACATCGCGTATATTTGCCTCCGGCTGAATCTGACGGATGAATCCGTCAGGTATGCGCGTATGGCGGTAGAGGTAAACGGTGCCTATTCTCCTGCCCTGATAAATCTCGGTATCGCCTATGCCAGGTCCGGAGACATTATAGCCGCCCGGGAGAACCTGGGTTCCGCTTTAAAGCTTGAACCGGACAATCAGGATGTTCTCATGAACCTCGCAGTCCTTAATGAACGGCAGGGCCTGCTTCAAGAGGCAGCAGAACATTTTTCCAGACTTGTTAAACTGGGAAACCTGGACGGCGCCATGGGGCTGGCGCGGATTTATGAAAAGCAGGGCAGCATTGATGGTGCCGTCAAACTGTACCGGAGCGTTTATGAGAATCCCTCTGCAGGTGAGAATATCAGGACACGCGCAAGGCAGAGGATCATGGTACTGAATAATTACAAGTAATAATTACGGGTAATCCGGTCATTCCCTCAGGGCTAAAAGAAAATATAAAGCATTCCAGCAAACAGGACAATCGAAAAAGACCCGATAAAGATCGGCCTTAATCCGGACCATCTGCGTGTCTTCATGTCACTGTGGTTCAGACTTCTGACCGCGTGTTCAACATGTTTTGGAAGTACCGTGCTGCACTCTTCCAGATAGGCCGCCATCAAGGCCCTCGAGATCAGCATATTAATAAGCCTTGGAATCCCCTTTGTCAGTTTATATGCGGCCGTGCCGGTATCGCCGTGGATCTGCCATTTATGACTGCCCGCTTTTATGAGCGACTGGACGCGGTCCATGAGTCTGTGCAAGGTCTTCCCGGTCTTTTTCGTATTAAGCAATTTTTTGTTTCGCGCCATTATCAGCCTGTAATTTATATAGTCATAGGTCTCGTTCTGGCTGAAATTCTTTAATACTATGCGGCTTGATATCCTCTGGTTAAGCTGCCTGAGGCTGTCTGTCCGAAGCCTCGCTTCAAGCTCAGGCTGTCCGGCAAGGACTATTTGAAGGAGTTTGTCTTTATCGGTCTCGATATTGGAAAGGAGTCTCAGCTCCTCAAGTGTCTCATCAGGCAGGTTGTGCGCCTCATCGACGATAATAATGACCCTTTTTCCTTCCGACGATTTGACAGCCACGAAATTTCTTAATGCCTTAATGACCGCATGTTTGCCGCTGTTTTCGATGTCGATATCAAAGTCCTCGGCAACGGCGCTCAAAAACTCCTCCGGCGAGAGACGGGGAGTAAGCACGATCGCGGTCTCGGCCCGGGATTTCCAGTTTTCGAGAAACACGTTGAGCATCGTGGTTTTTCCGGTGCCGGGCTCTCCGGTTATAAGGAGAAAGCCTTCCTTCTGGTCTATCGAGTAGTCCATAAGAAGAAGCCCCTCATGATGACTTGAGGCCGGATAAAAAAAAGCCGGGTCCGGGGTCAGCTTAAAGGGGTCTTCCTTAAGTCCGAAAAAGCGCAGAAAGTCCATAGCTATGATCCTATCCCCGATACAATGTCATAAATGGGAGCCAATAACCCCAGAATAATGATCGCGAACATCCCGCCGATTACGACGATAATGATCGGCTCTATCATTTTACCCATCTTCTGGGAGATATCATCGAGCCTGCCAAGGAAGTATTCTGACAGATAATTAAGCTGTTCGGTAAGATTACCCGTGGATTCTCCGATGGATATCATCCTTATTACCAGGTTTGGAAACAGGACGGCGTGTTTTCTGATTGAATCGCTCATGGTCCCTCCAAGGATGATATCATCTTTGATTTTACTGACCGCTTTTCTGTAGACCGAGTTATTCATCACTATGATTACCATGTCGAGGGCCCTGTCTATAGTTACCCCTGCCGCTATCAATATCCGTAACTGCTCGGCGAAAAGTGCCAGCAGTTTGTTGGTTATGATCAAATTAGCGATCGGCATTCTTAATTTGGCCCTGTCGAGATAATATTTTGTGGTTTTATTTTTTGAAAGCAGCTTTAAAATAACATAAAGCATGAGCGGGGCAATTATAAATACATACCAGCCGGAGCTTGCGAAGTGACTCGCTGTTATCAATGCCTGAGTCAGCGGAGGCAGAGCGACACCCATTGCCATGAAAAGCTCACTCATCTTGGGCAGCACATAAATGAGCCAGAACAGGAGCGCGCCCATGGTGCCGACTAGTGCGAAGGCCGGATACATCAGGGCCCGGACAATCGCGTTTTTCAGGTCTTCCATCCTCTGCATGTGCAGCGCAACGTCCGAGAGGCTCTCACTGAGTCGGCCTGTTTCTTCACCGACGGCCATCAAATTAATGAATATGTCGGGGAACACATCCTTATGGTTCGCCAGGGCCTCGGAGAAGCCTGAACCAAGCTCGATGGTCCTTTTAATGTTCATGAGTTTTTCCCTGAAATGCCGGTTTTCGGTCGATTCCGCTATATCGGAGATAGACTGTATCAGCGGCAGCCCGGCCCTTTGCATGACAGAAAGGTTTTTGGCGAATTCAATTACGTTCTTTGGTTTTATGCTCCAGCAGCTCGTCTTCTTCAGGTATAAACCGGTCAGCCTGTCGGATTTTTGTATTTTTACCACATGAAGTCCGGAATCGGATATGTTATCGTAGGCAAAATCTATGTCGCTGTGCTCTATCTGGCCCCTGACCATTACTCCCTGATCGTTTATCGCTTTATAATTGAAGTAAGGCATCAGCCGATCAACCTCACAACTTCGTCTATACTCGTCATGTCCTGCCGGATCTTCTCTATGCCTGATGACATCATCGTCACCATGCCGTTATTGATCGCCTCTTCCTTGAGCCTGGTCAGCGACGCCCCTTCAGAAATAAGTTCTCTCATCACGTCGTTGACGACCATTATCTCCCCGACGACCGTCCTCCCGATGTAGCCGGTATTGTTGCACATCTTGCAGCCTTTGGCCCTGTATGCGGTTTCGAGCTTCGGACTTTGAGAGGCGTACTTCCCGTTTCCGTTCATGCCGATAAGGGAGAGTTCATTTTCGGGCACATCATATTTTTCTTTACAGTAATTGCAGAGTTTTCGTATGAGCCGTTGGGCTATCACAGCGAGTATCGATGAAGAGAGCATGAACCTGTCTATGTTGAAATCCAGCAGTCTTGGTACGGAAGTGACCGCATCGTTTGAATGAATGGTCGAAAGCACGAGATGACCGGATATGGAAGCACGTATGGCGATCTTTGCCGTCTCTTCATCGCGTATCTCTCCAAGCAGCATGACGTCCGGGTCCTGCCTCATGAAGTTTCTCCCCGCCAGGGCGAAATCATAACCGGCCTTCAGATTGACCGACGTCTGCTTGACGAAGTTAAGCTTGTACTCGACAGGGTCTTCCACCGTCAGGACGTTCCTCTCGATCAGATTGACCTCTCTCAGGGCGGCGTATAGCGTGGTTGTCTTTCCGCTGCCTGTAGGTCCCGAGACGAGGATAATGCCGTAGGGTTTCTGAAAAAGTGTCTGCAGACGGGACGTATTGCCGCGGTCGAACCCCAGACTCTCAAGCCTGAGCAGCTGCCCGGTCCCTGCAAGGACCCTGATGACAATGTTTTCACCATAAATGGTCGGTACAGTGGACACTCGCATTTCGTACTTGGTGTTGAAGAATGTGAGGGAAAATGAACCGTCCTGCGGCAGCCGCTTCTCGGAGATGTCAAGGGTCGACATGACCTTGATTCTGGAGACGATCCCGTTGTGGGCGCTCTTGTTTATGCAGAAGCCGTGCTGGAGGACGCCGTCTACCCTGTAGAAGATATCAATTGTATCGGAAGACGGGTTTATGTGAATGTCGGTCGCCTTCCTCCTGATCCCCTCCATAATTAAATTATGGGACAGGTCCGCGATAGTTGTGGCCGGCAGTTCACGGGAGGTCTTTATTTCACTTATGGCCGCCGTGATCAGCTGTTGTATAGGGTTGTCAAGAAAATAATACGCCCTCTCGAGCGTCTCCTGAAACCCCACATTATCGATCATGAACGCTCTGGGTTTCCGGCCCGTCAGTTTTGAAACAGTGTCCAGTGCGTGTATGTTTGACGGGTTCGTGACCCCTATTTCCATGATTTTGTCATTGGTGATGTTGAGGGGAATGAAGCCCATCTTTTCCGCCACGTCCTTGGGGATCAGACGAATGGCGTCTTCAGAAACCGTATATTCGGATATATTTATGAACGGGACCCCTGCCTGAATAGCGAGTGTCTCGGCTATCTCCCTGGAGGAAACGAAACCGAGTTTAACAAGCGTCTCGCCAAGGAGCGTGTCCGTTACCTTCTGGTACGCAAGAGCGACCTGCAGCCTGTCTTCGGTTATCAGGCCTCTTTCTTTTAATACCTCTCCTAATTTCATATGTCATCGGACCAACGGCAGGTATTCAATAAATGTAAATGACTCCTGCATGATCTGGATTAACTGATTATCTTCGGAATAAGCATTATAACGAGTTCCGAGTTCTCATAGGTTTTTTCGTATTTCTTGAAGGCCGCTCCGATTATCGGTATATCACCGAGTAGCGGGACCTGTGCCTCCCTGAGTATTTCCTGTTTGTCAATGAGTCCGCCGATAACGACTATCTGCCCGTCCAGCACCTTCACTGTAGTGCTCATTTCTCTCAAGTCTACTGTAGGGAGCTTGATCTCCACTGAATTGTCCCCGGTCCCGATCGTCTTTGAATCGAGGCTGACGAGGTTTGTGATAATGGGTGTTATGGAGAGGGTTATCTCACTGTCGCTGTTGATGTAAGGCACCAGTCCGAACATCACGCCTGAAAGGATACTGTTGGTATCCACCGTGAATGTAGTGACGGGCGCTGAACCGTCCGAGGACGTTGTAGTAGTCTCGACCCTGGAGATGAAGGTTGTGTTTCTGCCTACGCTCAGAATGGAGGTCTGGGCGTTCATGATGTTTACTCTTGGATTGGACAGGGTCTTGACGTTGCCCTGCTCCTGGAGCGCCTTCAGAAGGAGCGAGAAGTTTGTGTTATGAAAGAGGCTGATTTCGAAACTTGAGCTGCTCGCAGTAAATATGTTCGTAAAGTTTTTTACGCTGACGCTCGTCGTCCCGTCAGCCAGCATCTGTCCTATGGCTTCCCAGTCTATCCCGTATTTGAGACCCTCCGATAACTGGACCTCGACTATCCGGGCCTCAACGAGCACCTGGCGGTTGAGCACTTTTTTCAGATTTGAAATATAATCACCGACCCTTTTTAAATCATTCTTCGCTGCGGTCACCATGATGGTGCCGGCCATCCTGTTGACGACAAAATTAGTTCCTGCAGGCTGACCGGACCCGCCGCCTGCGGTGAGAAGGGTTGCGACCGTCTTTTCGATGGAGTCCCAGAATTTGAACGCTGTCTCGTCTGAAGAGGACTTCATGGAGACATCGCCGCTCACTGAAGTCGACCCTGCCCCGCCGGATGTCGTGCCGCTCAGAATATTTCCCCCTACATCTATTTTGTAGTCCTGCACAATATTGGGTTTACCGAGTTCGAATATCTCGGTGTCAAGGGCGTTGACCAGAAGGACATTTTCCCTGACAGAATAAAAATAGTCGACAGAGTCGAATATAATATCGAGCGCCCTGTCAACAGGAATGTCTTTGACCGTCATGGTGACCGGAAGGTCCGCATTAACGTCCCGCCCCATTACCAGGTTGAGGTTTGCCGTTTCCGCGATTATATAAAGCACCTCTCTAAGCGGTGTGTTCCTGGCTGCGATCGAAACGGTCCTGGTCTGAAGCGGTGAAAGGCCTTCCATGACGGGTACGAACTCCGGTATTTCGGGTCCGCCCGGTCCAGGCGGCGGCGCGTTTTGCGTGTCTCTGTCAATGGAATGAGCGGTCAATGCGGGCGCAGGTGCGGGTGTCTCAGCGGATATCTTCGTGCCCTGGGCCGAAGCGCAGGAAATCAAGGAAACTGCCGCCAGAACTGAAATTATATTTTTCATGTGGTTATTCAAGATGCATCCATGTCAAGGTTTTGTTTTTTAATAAGACCCTGTCGGTCTCGATCTTCAGTATCTTCATATCGGCTATTTTGTCTCCTTCCTTAACCGGGACACCGTTTATGACCGCTGTTTTGTCCTGACCGCTGATTATTACAAGCGAGAGGCCCCGGACGCTGTCGGTCTTTTGACGGACGCGGTCGACAGGCGGCAGGGAGGTCGAAACAGGGGACGGATGATCAAAGTCCATAACGCTCTTTAAATCAGGCCCCGGATAGACCGGCGGTTTCTGTTTTATAGTAAGCCCTGCCGGGGTAAACGACGCTATCCTGTTAGCGATCTCCGGAATGCCTTTCTTGAAAGGCACATCTATCTGGGCGGCCGCGATGGAAAGGACCATTGCGAGCAGGAACGGGGCTGAAATATATATTTTTATCTTGTTGTCCATAGTGTGTCCTTTGCCTTCACATCTCGGTATTTGCGGCGGGTATCGCAAGAGCGCCGGCTATTTTAAGGACCATTCCACCTGACTGGCCCTTTGATATGCTGATCTGTTTGATGTCGAAATCAGGGATTCTGAAGGACTCGACGTATCCGACGTAATCCAGGACCATCCTGTAGTTCTTCATGCCGGCCTCGATTTCGACCGGCAGCTCGTTTGTTCCGGCGTTTTCTTCAAAGCGCGACGCGGTAATCAGTGCGTCCGGCAGGTTTGCCCGCATATCATCAAGGGCGCGGAATATGAGCCTGTCAGGATTGGGCAGGGTCATATCAGCGCCGAGGTCGTCCCTTATATGTTTAATAATGGATTCCGTCCCGCTGATCTCTTTTCTGACCATGATTTTTTTTATGCTGATATTCTGCAGGTTATCAAGGGCGGTATGCAGTTCATTATTGTGTCTGTTGACTATTATCATCGAGGCAAGTGACAGCGCCAGTATGACCCCGCTCGCGAGATAGAGGGGAAGGCTTTTCTTAATGTAATTGAAGTAATTCATTCCGATCTATAGTTCAGCTCGATTGTAAAGGCATTATTTGTAAGGTCTATTGAACTGTTTGTGACCTCGGTTTTTTCAGTTTTTTTCAGGGTATTGACGACGTTATTTAGTGAAGACTGCAGCGAGGCATAAGTGTCCGCGTGACTCGTCCCGTCGATTTTAACAGCCAGGGTATTGCCTTCAGCGGTCCTGGCTTCAACGGCATTGAAAGTCAGACCGCGGGTATTTATCCTGCCGAGTGAAACCATCAGGTCGTACACGGCAGGGGATGGCCTGTTCAGGAATTCAACCGCCGGTCTGTAGCGCCTTATCTCTTCTTCTTTTTCGTCAAATACGGAGAGTATTTTCTCGATGTCCTCCATACGGCCGGCGGATGCTTCCAGTGAACGCATTACGGTTGAGGAGTCTTCCGCCTCCTGCACCGCGAAAAGCGCGCATAAGACAGACAGTATGATAAATATCATGGAGGCATACGCGAAGTAGTTCTTAAGCAGGTTGACGTTCCTGAATTCGCGGCTCAGAATGTTGGAGGACTCCGGCGCTAGGAAGGCCGACAGGGGCAGGAGAAAATCATCATAGGTTTCCGCGCTGCAATGAATATTGCTGTTTCTGGTATGGGCTGAAAGCGGAACGGTCGGCAGTGAACTGATGTCCGATGGTCCGGACAGGTCGCCCATAAGAAGAACAGACGAGGGATTTATCCGGAGACTCTGGGAGCAGTAGGTGAGGGTCATATTTATATTTTGGATATCATAATCGGTAAGGCCCTTCTCATACGAATCATAGTTCCTGATGAAATTGAGCGTCCCGTTGTTTGCTAAAAAAATGGTCCTTTCATTTCCCGTGCTGAAGACCCCCATATTCGTTTTTTTGTCTTCTGTGGGACCGAGTAATGATACGGCCGAGAAGACCGCCGGATATACCGCCCTGAGCGTCTTTCCGTTATCATAAAACCGCTTCGCCGTGTGCCTGAGGTCCATATTGCTTATGGAATAATAAAAGACCTCCAGCACTTTTTTGTTTTCGGCGGTATCTTCCCCGAGTATGTTATAAACAAAGGAAAAGTCTTTTTCCCCTGTCTCCTTTCTTATCCGGGATTCGATGATTTTGGCGAGATATCTGGACCTTGCTAAGGGTATTGTTATTACGCCGTGATGTGCGCCCCTGAATTCACATGTTACGATAAACTCGGCCGCTTTCTCCTCCCGCAGGTAAGAATCAAAATCATCCTCCCGAATGATTTCTGTCCTGTCCGCGTAAATAGTATGTCCTTTATACGAGGCGTGGACGATCTTTACCTGGTCTCCCTCAAAGCTGACAGCGACGGCCTTACTCAAACAGGGGCTCCTTAACTATTATTTGCGAGGTATATTTATCTAAATACCGGTACATGTATATCGGCTTTCTTATACAAAAACCTTACTGAATGGGTAAATTGCTTAATACACATAAGCGAAGCATAGAGACTGGCTGGGTTGTCTGTACCGACGAAGAGCTTTTCAGATTAAAACAGACCCATCTGATGATCTTCTTTTTTCTTCTTTACACTGTCCGAAACAATGCTGAATTGCATCAGTGATTCAGGTATTTCTTTAAGAAACGGGGAAGGGGAGGGGATATGTCTCTCGCCGTATAAAAATCTTTTTCTTGAGTGCAAAAGGAAAAGCTCATCCTTTGCCCTCGTCATACCTACATAGAACAGCCGCCTTTCTTCTTCAATATCGAGGCGGTCTTCCCTGATGGTATGCGGGATTAAGCCATCCTCCACTCCCGCGATAAAAACGGTCCTGAACTCCAGCCCTTTTGCCATATGCATCGTCATGAGAGCTACGGTGTCCGCTGAGGGATCAAAGAGATCGGCGGGTGTAAGCAGGCCGGCTTCATCAGAATCGTGCGGGCTGCTGAGGGCATCATCCGGAAGACTTATGAGAGACTTCAGATATTCGATTGTCTCCGCTCTTACTCCGGCCTGGATTGAACTGCGACCGCCTATCACCTGATACGGAATCCCTGACGCGTCAAAAGCCTCCTCTATCGCTTTTGCCTGCGCGTTCGTCCTGTAAATGACGGCAAAATCTGAAAAAGAGTAGGATTCTCCGGAATAATCTTTATCATTATCGGTATGCGTCATACGTTGATGGCTTGTGCCGCCGATCCGCTTTTCTATTTCGCTCACGATGGCCCTGCCTTCCGACTTTTCATCCGGGACCGAGATCGACTTTATATTGCCCCCTCTTTCCCTGACAGCCTTGACTTCATTATCCAGACGTTTCAGGTTGTTCTTTATCACATTGCGGGATGAACTGAGGATAGTCCCGGTGCTGCGGTAATTGTCCGACAGGAATACGCGGCAGGCGCTGTCAAAGTCCCGTTCAAAGTGGAGAAAATTATCTATGTCGGCCCCTCTGAAGGCATATATGGCCTGGTCGGGATCCCCGACAGCACAGATGTTTCCGGTCCCCTTCGCGAGAAGTCTGAGCAGCCTGTACTGGGCCGCGTTTATGTCCTGGTATTCATCAACGATTATATATTTGAAGATGTCGGCGCAGGTTTCACCCGGACCGCCGTTTTCAAGCAGGCGGGCAGGGCAAATAATGAGGTCATCAAAGTCGAAAGCGGATTTTTCCTTCAGCGCGGCATGGTATTTTTCGTAAATATCTTTTAGTTCATCCCCGACGTTTTCGAGACCGCACTTTATTCCTGATATCCTGTCCGCCAGTTTAGAATAAGAGGTCCGTACGGTATTTGAAGTGTCTTCAATCCTTGATTGCCTGACTATCGCTTTAAGGATTTCGATCTGTCCGTCCCGGTCACACACGACGAAGTCGTCCGTCAGGTACTTCCTCATTATCCGGAGGCCAAGGACATGAAAGGTGCCGATAAACATTTTGCGCGACTCGTTCCCGAGGAGTGACGCCACCCTCTCCTGCATTTCCCTTGCGGCCCGGTTCGTAAAGGTAACCGCCAGGATATTCCGTGGAGCTATGCCTTGATGAACAAGGTAGGAGATCCTGCGTGCGATAGTCAGTGTTTTCCCTGTGCCGGGACCGGCAATGACCAGTACGGGCCCGTCGGTTGTAGTTACAGCCTCCCTTTGGGAGTCATTTAAATCATGAAGAATATCGGATAACGTCATTGAAGTTCAAAACAACATCCTCTGCCCTTTGATCTTTGTCCTCTCAACTTTCTCAAATATTTTTATCTTCCCGAATTCTCCATCAAACCCCGGCCTGATGCTGACCTCTCCGGCGCGCATTCTCGATATTGCTTCTCTCAGGAGTGGTGAGCCGGCAGTTTCAATATCATCCGGTGCGACATCCATGAGAACACTGAATTCACTCCCGAGTTTCCCGATCAGATTGAGATACGCATGATTCACCTTCTTGCTGTTTACCCCGATGTTCAGGGTCTCTGCGATAATTTCGGGTAACGGGATGATCGAATGGTGGCCGGGAGAGCCTTTGGGAATGAACCCCTCGTCCCTGTCGGCAAGCCGTTCGACCCTGTGAGATACACCGATTGTGAGCTTTTTGCCGCATACCGGGCAAAGGTAGTTATGCGCGATCGTTTCTTTCGGGGAGAGGTTTACATCGCATGCCCTGTGTCCGTCATAGTGGTACTTTCCTTCCTCCGGGAAGAACTCTATCGTGCCCATAAAACCCTTTCTTGTCTTTATCGCGTTCATGATCGATGCGTAGGATATCTCCGTGTCAAAGATATTTGCCTCCCGTCCGATCTTGGCAGGGGAGTGGGCATCGGAATTTGATATCAGGGTTATGTCATCCAGGGCCGAGAGCCGCCGGTTCATGGGCGGGTCTGAAGAGAGGCCGGTCTCAATCGCATGAATATGAGGCGTCAGTTCATCAAAACATTCCTCGAGGGAATCGAAACCCGAAACAGCGCCGAATACCGAAAAATGCGGGGTCCACGCATGCGCCGGAACATATACTGCACGAGGAGCTTCTTCCATAACTATCTTTAGAAGTTCCTTTGCGTCAAGACCGAGGATGGGTCTCCCGTCGGAATTAATATTCCCTATTTTTGATAACGCGAGGCCTATCCTCGCGGCATCCGCAAAATCCGGCACGAATAACAGGGAGTGGACTTTACGGGTCCTGTCGTTTTTTTTATAAATGCAGCTGATCTCGGCGGACAGCATGAAATAAACGTCAGACCTGCAAGTGTCCGGGACGTCATTGCCATGGAGGTCTTCTTTTAGGGTAAAAAGCCCGTTCCCGGAGGGTTCAAGCTTTTCCTGTAATTCCCTTAACCACTGGGGATGCGTAAAGTCGCCCGTGCCTATTACGGAAATGCCTTTCAGCTGCGCCCATTTCCATATGCTCTCAGGTGACATCTCCCTGCTGGTGGCCCTTGAATATTTTGAATGGATATGAAGATCGGCAATAAATCGCATTGGGAATTATACCATGAAAGAGGAGGAGCAAAACAGGAAGGGATGCCCACTGGTCTTTACTGATGAGTGAATGTGATTTTAAGACAGGTGCCAGTTTTAAATAATGGACGGCAGGTTTTATATTTATAATCAGACGAGACCTAACTGTATGTCTCTTTCCTCAATATCGACGCGTTCTACCCTCACGTTCAACTCCTGACCCACTACAAAGGACTTTCTTCCCCTGCGGCCCACAAGACGGTAATTCCTCTCGTCAAACCTGTAATAATCGTCCGCCATGGAAGAGACATGGAGGAAGCCTTCCACGAAAATGTCTTTGAGCTGTATCTTAAGTCCATAGGCAGTTATGTTCATCACAAGGCCCTTGTATTCCTGTCCCACTTTGTCTTTCATGAACCATGCCCTCATCGCGCTGACGATTTCCCTTTCCGCTTCGTCCGCGGTCCGCTCTGTCCTTGAAGACTGGACGGCGATGTCCGGCAGGATTTTATCAAGATACGTTGTCATGTCATTAGAAAGTCTGTTATTGCCAAGGGTGTCTTTCAGTATCCTGTGAACGACAAGGTCGGGATACCTCCTGATAGGTGACGTGAAATGAGTATAGGATTCGGAGGCGAGGCCGAAGTGCCCGATGTTTTCGGTGGAGTACTTCGCCTGCTTAAGGGACCGCAGGAGCAGGATATTAAGCAGTGACTCTTCCGCGGTCCCCTTTACCTGACTGAGAATTGAATGGAAGAGCTTAGAGCTGGCCATCTTCAATTTCAGGCCGAATGAGCTGAAGATCGGCTTGAGCTCCTCGATCTTGGTGGTGTCCGGTTTTTCATGTACCCGGTAAAGAGAAGGGACACCCAGACCTTCCAGACGTGACGCGACAGCCTCATTCGCCGCTATCATGAATTCCTCGATGATCATATGAGCCAGGTTGCGCTCCGCCCTGACTATTGACTCAGGCCGTCCTTTAAGGTCCAGCAGTATCTCTGGCTCCGGCAGGTCAAAGTCAAGGCTGCCGCGTTTTATCCTGTTTTTTCTTAGGACGTAGCAGAGCTCTTCCATTATCTCAAAGCTCTCGATCAGATAGCCGTACCGCTCTCTTTCTTCCCGGTCATTGTCCACAAGGATTTTTTTGACCGAGGTGTACGTCATCCTGTCATTGCTGTTGATCGTGCTGGGATAAAAATCTTTTTCGGTAATCTGGCCGTCTCTGTCGATGTGCATCTCAACGGTGAAGGTCAGCCGGTCCTGTTTGGGAACTAGGCTGCACAGGTCATTGGAAAGTTTCTCGGGCAGCATCGGAATGACACTGCCGGGGAAGTACACACTTGTGCCCCTGCGCCTTGCCTCGAGGTCGAGCACTGAATCCCACGGGACATAGTGGCTCACGTCCGCTATGTGCACATAGAGAAGATATCCATTGCCTGTCCTGTTGATTGATACAGCGTCATCAAAGTCCTTGGCGGTCTCGCCGTCAATGGTCACCGTCAGAAGGTCCCGGCAATCAACTCGTCCCGGGGTCTTCTTCTTGACAGGCAGGGCCTTTACCTCGGCAAGCACCGGGGCCGGGAACCGGCGCGGCAGTGAATACTGTTCAATAATCAGCTCCGTCTCGTACCCTGGTTCCGTGACGGCGGGGAGGACTTTGAGCACCTTCCCCTCGGGGGGGCTTGTGGCGGTCGGGTAAGAGGTTATCTCAACAGAGACCGTGTCGCCTATCTGTGCCTTCCCCCTGTTGGAGGGTGCCACAGGCACATAAAAGGGGACATTTTTACCTTTTGGTTTGACATAGAAGATGTTCTTTTCGCGGCAGAGCTCACCGATTATATTTTTCTTGCCGCGTTCGAGTATTTTTATAATGCTGCCTTCGCGCTTTGCCAGACTTTCCACCCTCGTCACAACGCGGTCGCCTGACATCGCCCCCATCGTCCTTCTGGGCGGAATGAATATGTCCCTCTCTCCCGATTTTTCAGGAAGCACAAAGCCGTACCCGTCCCTGTGAGCCTCGAACTCGCCGGTGATGAGGTTCATCTTTTCGGCCAGACCGTAGAAACCTGTCTTGGTCCTGAAGATGTCCCCGGAGTTAAGAAGCGAGCGGAGGATACGTTTAAGGGTCCGAAGCTCGGTCTTGTGAATATCAAGCGCCTTTGATATCTCTCTCAGGCTGAGCGGTCTTGAGGATTTTGTCTTGAGAAAATGAAATATGGATTCTCTGTCTATAGTGGATTTTGGAGCCATGGATGATTATAGCATGACAGGTATTAAATTATGATAAGGGCATGTTGTAGTCATTCCCGTCGGACCGACTCGATGCGAGTTTGTCTACGTACCATAACGTATGGGGCTCGACCGGAATCATTACTTTGGGAGTAGAAGAAGATTCCCGACAAGCGGGAATGACATCTATATGAATTGTTGATACCAGGCGGGAGGACTTGACGGAAAAGCTTTACCTGCGATACCTGAGAAAGTCTCCGGAAGGATAAATGGTGTGTTTCTGAATTTCAACAAGTGATACGTCATGCCGTCAAAGTTAAATTTAAAAATCCAATCGCATTGTAAAGGTGTGACGGCAAGGCCTCCCGCCTGATTTACGCAGCTTAGGGGTAAGAGACCGACTCGATATTGTGGGTTAATGTTTGGCTGTCACCCAGCTGATTATCTCTTTCACCATCGCCTCGACCGTGGCTTCTTTCGGCATGATGTGTACTTTCAGACCTGACTTTTCCACTGCCTTCGCGGTGACAGGACCGATTGCGGCGATAACGACATCTTTTAAAAGTCCAAGGGCGTCTTCACCCATTATTTCCATGTAATTGTTGAAGGTAGCTGCACTGGTAAAAGTCGCTATGGATATTTTACCCTCCTTTAAAAACCGTTTCAGCCGTTTGCCGTGTACCTCGGGTTTGACGGTCTTATAGGCCGTAAAAACATCGATCTCGCCTCCAAGCTCCCTGACTTTCTGCGGGAATATCTCTCTTGCAGTCTCGGCGCGCGGAAGAAGGATTTTTATTCCCTTCAGGGGCGAACCTCCGTTGGCCCCCGCCTGTCTCTGCAGGCTGAAAGCCTCGATCAGGCCCTCGGCATTAAACTTCTCCGGGACAAGGTCCACCTTTATCCCGAAATTTTTTATTACCGACGCGGTCTTGGTGCCGACAGCGCATATTTTGACCCCTTTGAGGTCCCTGATGTCCCTGTCTTTATCCATCAGTCTCTGGAAGAAGAATTTTACGCCGTTGGCGCTCGTAAATATCAGCCAGTTATAGGAATCGATCTTATCTATGGCCCGGTCCAGTTCCGTCCAGTCGTCCGGAGGAACGATCTCAATGGTGCGAAACTCGATCAGTTCAGCGCCGAGTTCAGCGAGGGGCTCAAAACCGACAGTATGTTCCCTGGTCACGAGCACCCTATGTCCGAAAAGGGGCCTTTTCTCGTACCACTTCAGGGTCTCCCGCAGTTTGACAACCTCCCCGACGACCATGACCGCGGGCGGTTTGATCTCGTTCTCTTTCACCAGTTCGGTAATATTTTCGAGGCTGCCGACGATCGTGTTCTGGTCTGCCCTCGTGCCCCACCTGATTACCGCAACAGGAGTGTCGGCGCTTCTGCCGTTTTCGATCAGCCTCCGGCAGACCATGGATATGTTTTTGACGGTCATGAGAAACACTATCGTGCCTACGCCGGTTGCGAGCTTGGCCCAGTCTATCGCGCTCTCTTTTTTTGTAACATCTTCATAGCCCGGAACGACTGCGAGTGAAGATGAGTAACATCTGTGCGTAAGCGGTATGCCTGCATACGCCGGTGCGGCGATGGATGAACTTATTCCGGGGACCACCTCAAATTCTATGCCCTCCTTTGCGAGGACCTCCGCCTCTTCTCCTCCCCTGCCGAAAACAAAGGGGTCTCCTCCCTTGAGGCGGCAGATGGTCTTGCCTTCCTTTGCCTTTTCAACCAGGGTCTGATTAATCATGTCCTGGGTCATGTCGTGCTTACCGCCGCGCTTGCCTGCATAAATGAATTCAGCGTCGTGGCTTATATAGTTCAGCACCTGGGCGTTAAGGTGAAAATCATACACGACCACATCGGCGTTCTGAAGGCATTTCAGACCTTTTACGGTAAGCAGTCCGATGTCTCCGGGGCCTGCCCCGACTATGTAAACTTTACCCTTCATGGATTATTGTGGAACGAACCGGTCCTTTCTCAAGATGAGGCACGACATAAATAATACCATATCGGTCCACTGTTAAGATAGAACGACGGGGAGCGGCGGCTACCGCTTTCTGAACACATTAATGACGTCGATAAGTATAAGTATGGATATGACTCCGAAGATTGCGGTGCCCGTAAGTTTCAAAACATGCCCTGCCGTCAGTTTGCCTGCAGGAATGTCCAATATACCCGATGGACAGATCAGATAGGCCAGGACCGCGAAGACCACGCCTATGGCTATAACAACATGAACGCATGATCTGTCTACATCTTCCAGGGAGCTGTACCTGCTCTGTTTGCGCTTTTCATTCATACTATCAGTCCACGTTAATCATAAATTATGAGTTATGCCTGCTCCTGTGATACATTCATAAAGTATCCGAGTCAGTGGAACAACACTGTCACGATTCCCTTAGATAGATCAAACCGGTCCGAATAAGGGAACAGAGTTCCCGGTCAGGTTTGATTATCAGAAATATATAGAGGCACATTATTATACTTCATATGCGAGGTAATGGAGAAGGCGGGTTTTCAGACGATCCGTAAAATGCGCCCGCCCGGAGACCAGGCCGGGACCTTTTTAATTAACGGCTTGCGGTAACTTTCTACGAAGTCCCCGATTTTTACTTTGTTGAAGTCCTTTATTTTTATGCCGGCCTTCTGTCCCGGACGAACGGTCTGCACGGCATTTTTTTCTATATGAATGGAGTCCATCTTCCCCTCATAGACCGGGCCCATAGCCGAAATGACGCGGAAGTCATTACCCAAAGACAGATGACCGGACATGACCTCACATCCTATGATGATCCCTTTCCTGCTGCTCTTAAACAGCGCGATGATCCTGGCGGTGCCAAGGACATCATACTGCGTTTCCACAGGGATGATGCTTTCCGAGATACTTTTTATATCTTCAGTCAGCGTATAAATCACGTCATACAGGCGCGCTTCAACACCGTGCTCTTTTAATTCCCTTTCAACACCGGGCAGTACCCCGACCTGGAACCCGGCTATCAGCCTGCTGCCTGTTTCGGCCATCAATATGTCCGACGCGTTGATATAGCCGATACCGCTGTGAATAATGTCTATGTCTATTTCGGGCCGCGCTATCGCCAGGATGGATGAGGAAACGGCTTCCACGCTCCCGGCAGAGTCGCATTTCAGTACAAATTCGAGTTTAGGATTTACCGTGCCGCGGGGAGATGACTCTTGCGATGTTTTGTTATGGAGTCCGTGCCGCTCCATGCCCCCCGGTCTTTTCCCGTGATGTGACGTGTTTTTATGTTTATGCGACATACAGACTTACCCTCACATAACATTAAACTATATAAAGATGTTATCACGTATATTCTCTTATCTCAAAAAAGAAGTTATAGCGAAGTACCGGGGGTAGATAAGAGGGAGGGGGAAAGCAGAGGCAAAAAAGCCCGGACCGGGGTCCGGGCTTTTTCAATAAGATGAGCCGGTATGCATACTGATGGTCCAGCTAAATATAAGGTGCTATAAGTTCCTGTTTACCATCTCCCTTAGCTCTTTGCCGACCTTGAAATAGGGAACCTTCTTGGGAGGCACTTCAACCCCTGCGCCTGTTTTAGGATTTCTGGCCTTTCTCGCGTTCCTGCTGCGGAGCCTGAAATTGCCGAACCCCCTGATCTCAACCTTTCCTCCCTTGGCAAGAGCGTCTTTTACGCTCTCGAAGATCGTCTCTATTATTACTTC
>JBFLYJ010000129.1:0-7770 GCA_040756635.1 Nitrospirota bacterium | reverse complement strand
ATTCGGAGTTCCCGGCGCGCGAGGTTGACAACTGCGCGAGCATATCGAGGATTTTGACAGGGATGTTCTGCTTCGCAGCTTCGGACGCGCTGTCTGAACTTCCCATAAAGCGCATCGTTATGTTACTCTTGCCCCCGAGGATTTCAAGGAATATGTTCTGGCCTTTTGTCAAAGGTACTTCCGAATAGGCACTTATGACGGCCCCCTGTAAATTCCCCCTGCCGCCGCCAGTTGCAGTCAATCGCAGGACCGCGTCTCCTTTGTCATTAATGTCGATCACCTGCGCCTTTATTATTGATCCGACCTTGAACGCGATTTCCCTGCCGGACGCCTTTGTAAGGGTCAGCAGGTTTTGTACGCTTCCTATGCCGGGGTTTTCGATCATATGATGCACAACCGGAAGTAATGGCTGCGGTCACACTTCAGGTTTAATTACCAATTCGGGAAAATTACCGTCATCCTTTAGCTGCGGGCGTCTTCTTTTCGGACTTGTGGCAATTGAAGCACTGGTCCTTGGGAGGGTGCGACTTCTTCCTCGGATTTCCCTTGTCATCTCCGTGGCATTCAAAACAGCCTTCTATTGTCGTAATTCCCGCATGGCTGTCGTCAGGGGGGATCGGCACCACTGTCTTTAATGACAGGATGTACAGGGTGATAGGGACTATCATGATCAATGTCAGGTAGAAAATATGTTTTTTCATTGTTAATGGCCTTTTTAAAATTTAACAGATACATTTGTTATTTCACAAGCGGCTTTTATATTAAAAAAAATACCTCCTGCCTGTTTATCATGCTGAGTGTGTGCCCTCGAAAAATATTTCTTGAAAGAGGGCGGTTTTACTGAACGGCTCTATCGGACCCGAGCTGGGATGCGTAATTGGAGAAAAAAATTCTGATATCACCCGCATTTTACATTTCCAATATCCTTGTGATATGTTTATAAACTCGGAGGGATGAATATAATGAAAGTCAAAAAAGTTGTCCTTGCATATTCCGGCGGACTTGATACGTCAGTTATTATAAAATGGTTGAAAGAAACATATAATTGTGAAGTAATCGCCTTCTGTGCCGACCTTGGACAGGAGGAAGATATAAGGGCCGTAAAGACCAAGGCACTGAAGACCGGGGCGTCAAAGGCGCATGTGGTTGACCTCAGGGAAGAGTTCGTAAAGGATTACGTGTTCCCCATGCTCAGGGCGAACGCGGTGTATGAGGGCACGTATCTGCTGGGCACATCGATAGCCAGACCGCTCATAGCAAGCAAGCAGATCGAGATCGCGAAAAAGGAAAACGCGGACGCTGTCTCGCACGGCGCCACAGGAAAGGGCAATGACCAGGTGCGGTTTGAGCTGACCTATTTCGCGCTGAAGCCCGGGGTCAAGGTGATCGCCCCCTGGCGCGAATGGGAGTTTGATTCCAGGGAATCATTAATAAGGTATGCCAAAAAGCACGGCATCCCCGTTCCGGTCACAAAGAAAAAACCATACAGCACCGACAGGAACCTCTTTCATATAAGCTATGAAGGAGGCATACTGGAAGACCCGTGGGCAGAGCCGCCTCAGGACATGTTCACCCTGACGGCATCGCCGGAGAAGGCCCCTTCGAAGGCGCAGTACATTGAAATAGGATATGTAGACGGTAATCCCGTGTCGGTTGACGGTAAAAAGATGTCTCCGGCCAATCTCCTGAAAAAGCTCAACGTGATTGCCGGAAAACATGGCATCGGGAGAGTCGACCTCGTGGAGAACCGCTTCGTCGGGATGAAGTCCCGGGGCGTTTACGAGACCCCTGGCGGGACCATACTGCATATAGCCCACAGGGCCGTTGAATCGATCACACTTGACAGGGAATTGCTGCACCTCAGGGACTCGCTAATACCGAAATATGCCGAGCTGGTGTATTACGGGTTCTGGTTCTCTCCCGAGAGACTGGCCCTCCAGAAGTTAATAGATGAAGCGCAGAAGGGAGTAACAGGAACGGTAAGGCTGAAACTGTATAAAGGCAACTGCGTCGTGGCGGGCAGGAAATCGCCTGTGTCCCTGTACAACCCGGAGCTTGCTACCTTTGAGGCAGAGGCGGTTTATAATCAGAAAGACGCCGAGGGCTTTATAAGGTTGAACGCCTTACGGCTGAAGATAAGATCGAAGATAAAAAGTAAAAAGTAACAAATATTGGTCGCTTACTTGAAATTATGTCTGATCTGATATATTGGCTGGCACTGAATTTTCTGCCGGAAGTCGGTCCGGTAAATGCCCGGAGGCTGGTCTCGGCTTTCGGAAGTCCGGAAAAGATATTTCAGATGCCTGTGGATGAGCTGCAGAATGTAGAGGGGATAGGGGAGAACAGGAGCAGGTGTATCGCCGCTTTTAACCGGTGGGACGCGGTCCGCAGGGAAATTGAAACAGCGGACAAAAAAGGCATTAAGCTCGTCACTTTTCATGATGTGGAGTATCCAGAACATCTGAGAAATATCCATGATGCCCCTATGGTCCTATATGTAAGAGGCGACCTCAGGGAATCAGACAAATACGCCGTAGCCATAGTCGGCTCAAGAGCTTCGACTGACTATGGGACACAGGTGGCCGAAAAGATGGGCCACAGGTTTGCGTCATCCGGACTCACGGTCGTAAGCGGCATGGCAAGAGGCATAGATACCTCGGCCCACAAGGGGGCCTTGCATGCCGGCGGTAGGACAATCGCGGTGCTCGGATCAGGGATCGATGTACCTTATCCTTTGTCCAACAGAGGACTCAAGAAGGACATAGAATCTTCAGGGGCTGTTATAAGTGAATTCCCCCTTGGGACCCCTCCCGGCAAGGAGAATTTTCCGAGGAGAAACAGGATAATCAGCGCCTTGTCCTTCGGAGTGGTGGTTGTTGAAGCGGCGCGCGGCAGCGGTTCTCTCATCACCGCTGCGTATGCGCTCGAGCAGGGAAGGGAAGTCTTCGCGGTCCCCGGGAATATCACCTCCCGGAATTCGAAAGGGACAAATGACCTTATTAAGAAAGGCGCAAAACTTGTGGAAAGCGCCGAGGAGGTCATTGAGGAACTCCGGCCCCAGTTAAAGGGTGTGCTCAGGGAAGACAGTATTACGCGTGAGAGAAGATTGCCTGAGATGACGAATGATGAAAAAGTACTGTATCATTATCTGGACTGCGAGCCGAAACATATAGATACTATCACGAGGGAAAAGAGTATGACGACCGGAAAGGCGCTGTCAATACTGTTGACCCTCGAACTTAAAGGGGTCATCAGACAGACGGAGGGGAAACGTTTCTCCCTTAACTGAACGGATAAAGGTTTCTCGGCAAGTACCGATAAATTAATCGGTGCAAAATGGCGGGCCTGTCCCCGGCTTCATGGGACACCCATAGAGAGTTTTGCAGTACGCACTTACAAAAGGAGTTATGTATAAATGAAGTCACTTTTAATTGTCGAGTCTCCAACCAAGGTAAAGACCCTGAGCAAATTTCTCGGAAAGGGTTTTGCGATAAAGGCCTCGGTCGGTCATATAAAGGACCTTCCCAAAAAAGAACTCGGGGTTGATATCGAAAATAATCTGACGCCAACATATGTTGTAATTGAGGGCAAGGAAAAGGTCCTCAGGGAATTGAAAAAGGCCGCGAAAGAAGCGGAGAGGGTCTATCTGGGACCTGACCCGGACCGGGAGGGCGAGGCGATAGCATGGCATATCGCGGCTGAACTGAACGGAGCGTCGGATAAAGTCTACAGGGTGGAATTCAATGAGATTACCGAAAAGGCGGTCACCGAGGCGATCAAACACCCGAGAAAGATAAATCTCAACCTCGTTGATGCACAGCAGGCCAGAAGGATCCTCGACAGACTCGTCGGATATAAGCTCTCTCCGTTCCTGTGGCGCAAAGTGAGAAGGGGATTAAGCGCGGGCAGGGTTCAGTCCGTGGCCCTCAGACTCGTGGTAGACAGGGAAAAGGAAATAGGGGCCTTTAAGGCGACCGAGTACTGGAGCATCACGGCGTCACTGGAGGGCAAAGAGCCTCCGTCCTTTGAGGCCAAGCTGTTCAGGATAAATGAGGAAAAAGCGCAGATCCACAATGAGGAGCAGGCCGCCGGCATTTTAAGGGAGCTTGAAGGCCGGGACTTGATTGTAAGGCAGATAGAAAAGAAGAAGAAGAAGCGCTCTCCGTCACCCCCGTTTATCACAAGTACTCTGCAGCAGGAGGCGGCCCGGAAACTCAGGTTCACTGCAAAGAAGACCATGATGGTGGCCCAGCAGCTATATGAAGGTATTGAACTCGGCGGCGAGGGCTCCGTAGGTCTCATTACGTATATGAGGACCGACTCGGTTAAGGTCGCGGTTGAAGCGCAGGAAGAGGCCCGCGCACTGATCAGGGGAGAGTTCGGCAATGATTATTTGCCGCAGAAACCGAATGTATACAAGAGCAAGAAGTCCGCTCAGGAGGCGCATGAAGCCATCCGGCCTACTTCCGTAATAAGGACCCCGTCAAGCATAAAGAGCTACATGACCAGGGACCAGTACAGTCTCTACAAACTCATATGGAACCGTTTCATCGCCAGCCAGATGCACGTGGCTCTGCTTGAGCAGACCTCTATTGATATATCTGCGGAGACCGGCGGCACAGGAGTAAACAGATATATATTCAGGGCCTCCGGGACGGTCGTCCAGTTCCCCGGGTTCATGAAACTGTATATTGAAAGCGGCGACACCGATTCCGACGAGGAAGGTCTCCTTCCGTCATTGTCAGAGGGCGAAGCGCTGAAACTGCTGGGTATAACGCCGAAACAGCATTTCACCCAGCCTCCGCCGCGGTTCTCAGAGGCCTCGCTTGTCAAGGAGCTTGAGGCAAAGGGTATAGGCCGTCCGAGCACATACGCCAGCATATTGTCTACGATACAGGACAGGAAATATACGGAGAAAGAGGAAGGCAGGTTCAGACCCACTGAACTGGGTATGCTGGTCAGTGATCTTCTGGTCGACAAGTTTTCAGATGTTATGGACTACAATTTCACGGCCAAAATGGAAGACAATCTCGACAGGATAGAAGAGGGCGGATTAAGGTGGTTTGATATTGTAATGGATTTCTATAGGCCCTTTGACAAGGACCTGGCCGAGGCGATGGAGAATCTCGGCAAGGTCAGACCTATGGACATCCCCACGGACCAGGTATGCGAAAAATGCGGCAAGCCCCTCATAATCAAGTGGGGTAGACACGGCAGGTTCATCGCGTGCACCGGATATCCTGAATGCAAAAATACAAGACCTCTTGAACAGGAGGGAACAGGCGGCGGGACGGGCGCGGAAGCGCAGGAGACCGCGGAGAAGTGCGAAAAGTGCGGCTCACCCATGGTCCTTAAATCAGGCAGGTTCGGCAGGTTCCTCGCCTGCAGCAGATACCCCGAATGCAAAACGACAAAAGCGATCAGCACAGGCATCAAGTGCCCTGAGGACGGCGGGGACATCGTGGAGAGAAGGACCAAAAAGGGAAAGGTGTTTTTCAGCTGCGGTAATTACCCGAAGTGCAAGTTTGCCACATGGTACAAACCCGTAAACAGGAAATGCCCGCAGTGCGCCGCCGCCTTTCTGGTAGAGAAGAAGACAAAACAGGGTGAATACATTGCCTGTCTTAATAAGGAATGCAGATATAAAGAAGAGCTCCATGAAGCAGGCACTGAGCAGGAACCATCTGAAGTTTGAGCCTACCATATTTTTCTTCCATTGTGATGGCGATATCAGTATAATTATCTATTCTTAGATCGCTGTCCTCATTATTTCTTTTTGATCGATCAGACCGATGCGGAGATATAATTTATAAAGAACGGGTGGAAATATGTCATCGGACAAGCTCTGGAATTGCTGGGAGATAAAAAAGTGCGGGAGAGAACCGGGCGGCGCCAGGGCCGATGAACTGGGTGTGTGTCCCGCAAGCACGGAGGGGAAGCTGCATGGCGTTCATGGAGGGAAGAACGCGGGAAGGGCCTGCTGGGTCATAGCGGGCAGCATGTGCGGCGGCAAGATACAGGGTTCCTTTGCCGATAAGTACAGGGACTGCAGTATATGTGAATTCTACATGAAGGTGAAATCGGAAGAACACCGCAATTTTCTTATGACATCAACGCTGCTTGCAAAGCTTCAGTTGTAGAGGCCTTCCGGCCGCGTACCCGCCTGTCCGAATTTTCATTCAGTATGGCATTTTCTGCAAAGCTCGAAACCGCTTCCCACGTTCAGCCTCCAGAGCCTGGGCGAGTCCGAGGCATGAGGGTCATGGCAGCTTACGCACGAAAGTTCCCTGTCTTTTCTCAGGGGATCACGTTTCCCTCGCGTCGGATGAAAATAAAGGCCTCCCACCGCCGCGACGATATGACTACCGCTGCCTTTATCTGTATGACAATTTATGCAGAGGTCCCATATGGGCTTGTGGAGATTGGAAGGATTTTCCGAAGCGTGCGGACTATGGCAGATGGTACAGCTGCCGGTGGTATACGGTCCATGAAAATACTTCCTGCGTTCCCATTCCGCTTTTTGTTCTATATGGCAGCCGAAGCACACTTTGGTGTCCGGTTTTCTTACGCTGTATATAGGGGCCGCGACGGGGTCGTGGCAGCTTAGACAGCTCCACACGGCGGAAGGCCCGTGAACGAAAGGATACGCTGTCAATCTTTTGTGGCATGAGTAGCAGGTAGAACCCGCCGGAGTATCTCCGTACTCCTGCCTTTCCGAGGGGAACGCCGCGATACTGACAGGCTTTTTATCTGCGACGGCCGGTCTAAGAACATGGCAGGGACCGCATTGTTGCCTGTCTTTCATGTGAAAATAATCTTTCCGAAAACCGGGCGGTGGCTGTTTATACGCGCTCTCAAGGTCAGACCTGCGAAAAACGTCTATGGTAATATTGTCGACCGCGGTGCCCCCTGTTTCAGCTTTGATGCTTATTCTGTTGACCCCGGTCTTTAACAGTACTGACAAACATTCAGTCTCCCTGTCAGGAACTATCGCCGGCCCCTCCCGGTCATTTACCGCTATTTTTATTGAATCTGACGATCCGGCCGGTACATTGAGAGAAATGCTCAGAACGTCGTACTCCATGACGGTTTTGTCCGGAGGATAATTCAATGTGATGACCCGCGGGCTTTCCTCGGCAGACAGCCCTGATGAAAGTAACAGAAGGGCAATGAGGCTGAGTGTTTTTATTCTCATTTATAAATAGCTCGAACAAGAACGGTCTGCTTATTATAAAGTAACGGATCGGAAAGAAGCTTCAACGGCTTGTGCCTGAGGAATAAAGAAGACCTGGAGGTGTTGCTGAATGCACAGGCTGCCACACCATATATGCTCCTATTAAATAGGTACAGCTTGACCCCCAGATCTCTGTTATCAAAACTTTGTACGGTCAAGAATATTATAAAGGGGACAGACTTCATTTACAATAAAAAATTCGGGGTAAGTCCTGAAAATTCCGGTCTCAAACATATTTATACTCGGAATTTATCCTATCATGGCAGGTATAGGGATTATTAGTGATAGTGAAACAGAAGTGTCCGGTTACATTTAATTAGCATAGATCCGGACATACATGCTTAAAAATATTTATAACGCAATATGATTTCAGAATGCTTTTATGGCTTATTACTTTTATCCAGCAAGAGACGGCAGGCATGATACAGTATTTGAGCGGATTTTTTTGCCGGTAGTGAAGACAGGAGGTCTGAACAGGCAAAAGCCTCGGAGTACCGCAGGATGCGGGACGAGAATGAGACGAAAATACTGTATCA
>JBFLYJ010000128.1:0-7920 GCA_040756635.1 Nitrospirota bacterium | reverse complement strand
CCGCCTTCGTCCGTCTCGCGCACGCAATGGCGCACGAGATAAGAAACCCGATGATGGTGATAGGCGGTCTGGCAAAAAAAATGGCGCGGAGCGGGCCGCACGACGAAGACAACGATTCCCTGACTACAATATTGATGTCTGTCGACAGGGTAGAGAAAGTCCTGAAGGAAGTCGACAGCTTTGTGAGGATACCTCCCCCGCTCAAGGCCCTGCACAGGATCGATGTCCTTGTCCGTGATGAACTGAACGCGCATGACGAGGAGTGGAAGAATAAATCCGTCCGCCCTTCCCTCTCGGTTACGACCGCGCATGTTATGGTCCCTGTCGACGCCTCGCTAATCAGGAAGGCCGTTTCAATGGTGCTGAGGGAAATCATCTTTGCCATTTCCGACGGGGCAGAGATGAATGTGTCGATCTCCAACAGCGGGAATGATATTGATATCACTTTCGGGGAGGTCGCCGGCGGCACGCATTTGTCAGAGCCTTTTGATCCGGCATTCAGGGACCGTCCGTGGGGCACAAGCCTCTTTCTCAATATGGCCCACAAGATTTTAATAGATCACGGGGGAAAACTTCTTATGGATCCGAGAGCGCCGTCAGTGATGCCGGTGGTTATGAGATTGCCGGTAACGGAGAAGATATAAGGGTCCCACAAGGTTGTGTCATGTAGCAGTAAATTACTCTTTTAAGGAGAGCGACCTTGGAGGGAAAGCTTTACCTGCTATACCTTAGAGAGAGCAAATAAAGCATAATCCATTTTATCGATCTTCATAAATGTTGTTTCCAGGCTGAAGTTTAATTTCAATGTCCCATCGCATTGTAAATGTTTTACTGCGAGGCCGCTCTCCTGATATATGCGGCATTAAGGTTTGTCCTTCTGTATATGGTCGGTCCTCTTGAATATTCTAATGAACCAAATGTGGGTATGTTTTGAAGGATTGTCCAACGTGGCCCGGGATTTGAATTTTGTGATTTGAAAAGCGGGACGCTCTACCGTCACTAATACGGAGCGTGCTACTGAAGTTTTTTGTCTATAAAGTTTTTAAATCTCGACAGAAATTTACCGGAGGGTTTTTCTTCCCTGACGGCATAGGGTTCATTCTTCTTTTCTTCCCGCACAGGCTGAGCTTCCGGAACCTGCTGCTCCACCTCAGCCAGGCGGCCTTCCCCGAGAAAGCGGAAAACAGGTCCCTGCGCGCTCATGGATATCTCGTCATTTACATTTAATGGAGAGTGCATCGAAACAGCGCGGCCGTTGATGCTAATAGGCTGCTGGCCGGTAAGGTCCTTTATCCAGTACTGGTTCTGCGCGAAAAAAATCTGGGCGTGCTGATCCAATATGGCGGGGTGGTCAAGCTGGAAATCGGACTGGGGGCCTCTCCCGATAATCACAGGCAGTTCCCTGTATGAACGCAGTGTCGGCCCGTACTGTATGATCAGAGGAGCGCTGACTTTCTGTACCGGGACGCCCTGAGGCTGTTCAATCCTTGGCTGCTCAACTCTCGGCTGAACAGGCTCCGGCTGGACCGGTTTCGGTATTTCACGCGGCAAGGGCGTCTGTACAGGTTCAGGGGCGGGTCCGGCGGAAGGTGCTGCTGTGAATTCCTGCGGCGCGACTGGAGGTGGAGAAGGAACCGTCTCAGCCTGGACTTCCCTCATCTCCGAAAGGAAGCTCACCTTGGGTCCTCCTTCAGCGAACTCCAGCACATCACCGTTTCTGAGATAAGCCTCAGTGGTCCTCTTGCCGTTGACAAACGTGCCGTTTGAGCTTGTGTCAACCAGCCTGAACTGGTTGCCCTCTCTTATGATCTGGGCGTGTTTACGTGATATAATTGTCATGTCCGCAGGAAACCGGAGATGGCAGGCAGGGTCACGTCCTATCAGGACTGAGCCCTCCGGAAATTCCTGTATTTCCCCCTTCATGGGACCGAGGATATGGACCAGCTGTATGACGATAACGGGAATTGATTTCATTTTTGCCCAAATTACAAATTATTTATGTATATTAGATTATGTCCAAAATAATTTCTTTTGGCAAGTCGGACGTCGGCCTCAAACGCTCCAACAATGAAGACACTTTTATTGTAATGCCTGAACTCGGTTTTGCCGTAGTTGCTGACGGCATGGGAGGCCCTGCTTCCGGAGAAGTGGCCAGCCGGATATTCGCTGATACCGCGCTTGAAGTCTTTTCAAATAACACCGGACGGTCCGAACAGGAACTCCCCGGACTGGTCAGGAATGTCTTTGAACTATCCAATGAAAGGATCCTCATCACATCGCAGGATGAACCGCAGCACCGGGGTATGGGGTGCACTGCCGAAGTTCTCTCCTTTTACAGTGACGGTTATGTTGCGGGCCACGTCGGAGACAGCCGCACTTATCTGCTGAGGGACGGACAGCTCAGGCAGATTACGAAGGACCATTCGGTCGTCCAGGACCAGCTCGATAAAGGGCTCATAAATCCCGGGGAGGCCCGAAACCACGCGCTCAGACATGTCATTCTCAGGGCGGTGGGCGTAAGAGATGACCTGGCTGTTGACCTTATAAGGGGGAAGACACGGCCGGGGGACATTTTCCTGCTTTGTTCAGACGGTCTTACCGATATGATTGAGGATAACGCGATACTGGAAGCCCTTAAGCTTCCTCTCGATCTTGAGCGGAAGGCGGCAAGGCTTATAAGCCTTGCCAAGACTGCCGGCGGGAATGATAATATTACGGTGACCTTATGCGAAATCGTCGCCTCATGATAAAGGCAGGCATTGCCCTGCCGCTGATCCTTTATTCGATAGTGACATCATATCACCTGGATATTTATGCCATGGATGCACCGTTATTCTGTCCTCTCCCGGCAGCGGAAGCGGACACGGTCATCGTCCGATGGCTTGTAAATGCCGGTTTTGAGACGACCAGGAAACACTCAGAATCAGGGCCATCAGCAATAAATGCCGTTAAGGGTAATGAGGAGTGGCGCATTATCATAAGACCGTACTCGCCCCTTGCCTCATACGTGGCGGCAGAGCATACGATTGATGGTATGCCCGAAACGCAGCGGACCTCTGGACTGTATAAATTCCTTGATACCCTGAATAGACGCGTCAGTGAAAATGTCCCGGAAACGGTCCTGAACCTGAAAGAGCACACGGTCTGTATAAAGGCTGGTACGGGAGAGGAGCATATTCAGTTCTCGGGGTTTATTGTCGGAAAGGAGGGCCTTATCATTTCTATCGCTCATGACCTCGACACTGTGCAGGAAGTTACCGTCTTTCTGAATAACGGTGAGAAGCTGAAGGGACGCGTTATCAGGCTGGATTTCGACAAGGACCTTAGCCTTATCGATATCGATAAAGAAATCAGTTCCCCGATATCACTGGAACATGCCAGGAACCTTCTGGAGCCCGGGGAAACGGTTTACTCCATCGGCTGCTCGGGGGATAATCGCAGCAGCCTGCACACAGGGGTGGTCAGCGGCCCTCCGGGACTGGTAAACAATATGCCCCTGTGGCAGATTGACATGGAGACCCTGCACGGGACCAGCGGCGGTCCCGTATTTGACACTTACGGCAACCTGGTAGGGATTGTGAAAGGCAGGTACAGAGGTACAAATTCCAGGGGCTTTATCATCACAGTCGAAACGCTGATAGAATTTCTGAAGGAACGATGAGCATGAAAATCGGCCGCTATGAAATCATTACTGAAATCGGGCGGGGATCAATGGGTGTGGTGTACAAGGCCCACGATCCCAATCTCGATCTGACCGTTGCGTTAAAGGTCCTGCGCCAGGACCGCCTCTCCAGCGAGGCATTTGTGAAGAGGTTTCTCTCTGAGGCAAAGGCCCTCGGCCGTCTTGATCATCCCAATATAATACGTGTCTATAATGTGGACGAGGCGGAGGGTACCGTCTATATCGCCATGGAATTCATTGAAGGGGAATCCCTGAATGACGTTATGCAGAAAAAAAGATTCGGTATGGAAGAGATCATCGGGATCGGCGCCGTCGTCGCGGACACTCTCGACTATGCCCACAAGCAGGGAATTATTCACAGGGATATCAAGCCGAGCAACATACTTATCAGGAACGACGGCAGGCTGAAGATCACGGACTTCGGCATAGCTCACATAGAGGACTCCGCCGCGCCGAAGCAGACCCAGGCCGGAGAAATACTCGGGACCCCTGCGTACATGTCCCCGGAACAGGTACTGAGCCGTCCGGTGGACGGCCGTTCCGACATATTTTCACTGGGAGTTATCCTGTATGAATTATGCGCGGGTAATATGCCGTTTCCGGGCCAGAATCTCGCCTCAATATTCAATGCCATTACACAGCTGGAACCGGCGCCTCTGAGAGAGGGAAATCCGGAAATGCCGGACAATTTATCAACGGTCATTTTAAAGTGCCTTCAAAAAAATCCGGACAATCGTTTCGGATCAGGCGGTGACTTGGCCAGGGCCCTGAAGGGAAGCGTCAGCAAAGAAGAACCTGTCAAAGCGGAAACTCCACAGCAGCAGAAATCACCAAAGGGCAAATCATTGATAGTTGCGGCGGTAGTAATAATCGCTGTGGTCGCGGGACTTGCCGCATATTTTATCCTTGGCACCAAGAAAGGGACTGCTCCGGAGGTCGATAAGGCGCTTCAGGCGGTATTGAAAGTGGAGAGCACCCCGGCCGGGGCTCAGGTCTTTATCGACGGGAATTTTAAAGGCAAGTCGCCTGCGGTAATCGAACTCCCGGCAGGCAAGCATGAAGTACGCCTGACATTGACCGGGCATTATGACTGGGAGGCACAGGTACAATTGCAGGAAAAAGAGGAAACACCGCTCAGCGTCATGTTGATCGCTGAACCGTCCGGTTCAGAGACTGCAATTCCTCAATCACGGGAAAAGGACATCAGTGAAGCTCCATCCGCGCGTACCGCGTCATCCGGGACAGGGGGGAATAATATTTCAAAGATAGTGGATACCGCACCTGCCCCTGTCGCAGAGGGAGCGAGGGAAGCAGGTACGGCCGGAACTAAATCAGCAGATAACGAGCTGGAGGACCTGATAAGAGACATTAAGTACAAATAGTAAATTCATATAAACCTTTTAAAGGAGCCAGGCATATGAAAAAGATCGGAAGACGTTTCATTTTATTAATTCTCCTTATTACCGGACTTACGCTTGCAAGCGGTGTTTGTCACAGCCAGATAATGAGCGGGAAACAGGCCGAGGTCTTTTCCCTTAAGGATTCAGACGGCAAGACCCACGACCTTTCTGACATGAAAAAACATCCGCTGTTGATCCTGTATTTCTTTGACGTCGAATCAAGACCCAGCCAGGAAGGGCTGCTCAGCCTTAATCAGCTGGTAAATAATTTTAAAGGGAGCGCGCTGAATGTCTGGGCCGTTACACTGTCGCCGAAGAACAGGGTCGACGCTTTTATAAAAGACACTGGACTGAATTTTCCCGTGCTCATTGACAACGCGAATGTCAGTAAGCGCTACAAAGCTCAGACCATCCTTCCGACAGTCTGCGTCATAGGGCCGGAACTCAGAGTCCTGGATTATTTCCAGGGCGGCGGAAAGACGACCGAGACGATGCTGGTCAGGATTGCTGAAAGGGAGCTGCAGCAGAAACACACTGAATTCGCGAAGGCGATAAGCAGCGATGTCGCTAAGAGAGACCCGAAAAATGTGAAGGCCGTTACGGTTGAAGGTTATGCCGCACTGAAGGCAAACAATCTGGATGAAGCGGAAAAGGTCTTCACGTCTGTTTCCGGCAAAGGAAGCGAAGGGGAGATACTCGGCAAAGAGGGCCTGGCCGCCGTGTACGCCAAAAAGAACCAGAATGACAAGGCACTCAAGCTTGTGGCCGAACTTGAGCAGAAGGCGCCCGACAGGTCCTTCCCTCATGTGATAAAGGGGGACATCCTCTACGCGCAGAACAAAAAGAAAGAGGCAGAGAACGAATATAAGAAGGCCGTCAATAAAAAGACCGCTGAACCGTACCAGGAAGCGGTAAGATACAACCAGATGGGCCGTCTGTATGCCAACTCCGGAGATTACAAAAAAGCGCGTGAACTGTATGATCAGGCAGTGGCAATCGACCCTTTTTATATTGAAGGCACTACAAACAAGGGAGTGACCTATGAAAAGGAGGGCCAGTGGGACAAGGCTCTCGAGTCTTACCGTCAGGCGCTCGCCATAAACGAGAACGACAATTTCGCGGCAGCGCTGGTAAAGAAGGCGCAGGAGATGGTGGACATCCAGAGAGACTCTGAACGTAAGAAACGCATGGACCGGTTAATCAAGGAACTGGCGGAACGTTTCAAAGACCAGAAAAAGAAATGGGCCAGGTCCGAGGACTCCTGGACTTCCGGGCCGATGGTACTTTCTTTTGTCGATATCCAGGACAAGGGCGGACTCGCTGAAAGGGACGGTTTTTCTATGGTGATGATGACCCAGCTTGCCGACCTTCTGAATTCCTCAGGCAGGGTAAGGGTCGTAGAACGCGCTGTGATAGATCTTCTGCTTCAGGAGCTGAACATCGGATCTTCTGACCTGGCAGACCCTGAAACGGCGCTCAGACTGGGGAAGGTCCTGGCGGCAAGGCTTATCGGGACAGGGTCGGTATTTTATATGCCTCAGGGGACACTGCTTAATCTCAGGCTGATCGATACCGAAACATCGGCCATCCCCCAGGTGACCTCCAGACAGATCGATGACACCGGATCGCTGGACAAGGAACTGTTCCGTCTTAACCGTGAAATCCTCAGGACCGTCAT
The DNA here is from genome assembly GCA_040756635.1 of Nitrospirota bacterium. Lineage (GTDB taxonomy): Bacteria > Nitrospirota > Thermodesulfovibrionia > UBA6902 > UBA6902 > UBA6902. Next base: position 1,160 of record JBFLYJ010000128.1, on the reverse strand, counting down.
AGAGAAATATCCTCTCAGAGGCTATGTCGTAAAGGAATCTGGGAATGAATTCATTATCAATATCGGCGCAAAACAGGGTGTGGTATCAGGCACCAAATTCGATGTCATTGAAGAACAGGAGCCTATTGAGTATAAAGGCAAGAAGCTTAAGGCGGCCCCCCGTACCGTGGCAACGGTCGAGGCAGTGCGCGTGGACCAGGACATGTGTTATGTCCGTGTCATGAGCAAGGAAAGGCCGATCAAGGCTGACGACAAAATCCAGGAAAAGATCGAACCGGCGGCATTGTGACGGTAGAGACGCAGGATGCTGCGTCTTTACAATATGACCGACGTAATATTTGATGCGGGATGAAATAATCGGGGTTCAATCCGATGCTGGTTCAGGCTTGCAGCCTGAACCAAACATTAATGCAGGCGAGGAATAGAATGTGCTTATGAACCACATAATGAAATTAATCTTCATGACTGTCCTTCTGTTACTGATTAACTCCTGCGCGTCTGACGGAAAATATCCGGTGAATGCCGCTGTGGCGGTATGGGACTTCGACAACCTTACGCCGTCCGCAAACGCAGCGGAAGACCTGGGAGAGGTCCTCTCATCACAGGTAACCGCCGCCCTGCAGAAAAAAGGTGACCATCCCGTTGTCGAAAGACAGCGTCTTGTTCTGGCAATGGAAGAACTGCGTCTCGGGTCTTCGTCTCTTGCAGATGAAGCTACGCGCTTACGGCTCGGAAGGATATCAGGGGCCAGGCTGATGGTATTCGGCGGATATCAGATAATAGGCAGCCGGATGAGGCTTGACCTGCGGCTGGTGGATGTTGAGTCGGGAAAAATAATAAAGGCTGTTCAGAAGGTCTCACCGGCATCCGATCTGCAGGAATGGTTAAACAGCGCCCGCAGCGCGGCTGAGGAGCTATTTTAATCCGCATGTTGCAGACATCGAACAGACTTTCAGGTCGGATACTTACATGGCATTGAGTTCATCAAGTTTTTCCTTCATCTTCCTCATTAGCGCGGGATAGGATTCACTTACGATGATTTCATCGTACTGGCTTCTGTATGTGCTGATGAAACTGACCCCTTCTATGACTACATCATATACCAGCCATTTGCCGTCCTTAAGGATGACCTTATAATCAATCGGGATGTCCACCTTTTT
>JBFLYJ010000127.1:0-7966 GCA_040756635.1 Nitrospirota bacterium | reverse complement strand
CAAATCCCGCGCTGTCAGCAACGCCGTCACATGCAAGTTCTTTAGAAGGTGTTTCAGACGGCCCCTGAAAGAGTGTTGATGAATATCCCTCAACTGTCATGCCTGCTTGCTCCAGCATTTCCTCCACTTCATTTATGCTGTAAAACCGTGCATGCCCGTATATCGGATGACCTGCTGCTTTCTTTTGGAGGTAATACTCACCCCATTTGCTCTCTCTGTTTATTATCCCGATTATCAACCTCCCGCCATGCCTTATCACCCTTCCGGCTTCAGTTAATACCCTGTCCGGTTCTTTAACAAAACAAAGCGTAAAGAGTATAAAAACAGTTCCGAAGGATCCATCTTCAAAAGGCAATTCCTCGCCGGCAGCCGCCTTCACCTTTATCCCGCGCCTTTCCGCTATCTTTAATACCTCTTTAGAAGGGTCAATGCCGAAGTCGATCCCAAGTTCCTGAGCAAACCTCCCTGTACCGACACCGATCTCAAGAAAAGGTTTGTTTAGGTCTTTCATGAGTAACCTCACGGCCGCAACTTCCATTTCAAAAAGTACTCTGCCGTCAGGGCTGTCGAACCATTTATCATAATCTTCTGCATAAAGGTCAAAAATCTCCGTTGCCAATTTTGTTTCCCTTCCTACTCTATCCACTTTCTGGGTGGAGTTTTCAGAAAGCGTTCGCTGAAAAGATTATCTTCAAGGCCGATATTGTAATCGGTCTTTGTGAAAGTGACCTCGGTCCTGTGTCCACTCTGTAAATTCTTCATCGTCCTCTTTGTGATGGTTGGAAACCCTTTAATATCTTTTATCTCTTCACCGGTGAATACCCTGTAGAGCTCGCCTTTTCTGTCATAGTATTCTTCTTTCAGAGGCAGGAAGTTGCCCTTTTCGATCCAGGAAAGTTTATGGCTGTAATCCACATCCTGCGCCTTTGGAGCGCTCTTTATTACATAACAATCTTTCCCGTCGAGTTTTTCTTCCCGCGCAATAGTATGGTTGTCATCCTCCACGTCCCTTCCTGAAACGTCCTCGTATGTGAAATCGGAGCCAACAAAGCTTGAGCTTTTGTCCTGCGCTGCAATACGGCGCACCATGTTGATCGCAGGGACAAAGAGCCATCTGTCGTCATCTTTTGCAGGATACTTGTAAACCATGAATGTCATGTCCTTCACGTCCGCAGGCTGGTAAAAATACATGAAATACTTCTGCTCTCCGCCGGATGCTCCGTAGTTTTTCCTGAGCATTGTAAGCTCCCTTACTCTTTCCTGCCCGCCCTTACTTATCAGCTTCATCATGACCCCTGACTTGAAGTCCTTACCCTGATAAAAGAACGCCTCCTGCGATTTTTTGACGACCTCTTCTGCGGTGAGGGCGTGTGAAGACAGCGTAAAAAGCAGAACACCGAACACAGAGAACAGAGCACTGACAATAAGAGTTTTAAATTTTGGATACTGAATTTTAAATATTTTCATAGAGACCTCCTTAACAATGTTTTTACAGTAATACTATCATTTGTAAACGCTCCAAAGACGTTATCCGTCATACCCGAAGTTCTTAGTCGGGTATCCAGTTCTCTAACTGCCTGGATTCCCGCTTAAAAGACTGCGGGAATGACAACTATCTTCAATGTTTCTCACTTCCCACTATTCACTGTCTTTAAAAGTACACATCAAACGATGCATAAATATCCTGCATGCTCTTTGCCGCAGGGAATAATGGTTTTGTGTCAGTCGTATTTATTTGACCGACCTTCTTCGGTTCTCCCAGCCATAAGCCGCTGCCTGAGTAATCAAAATCGTAGTATTGATAACCGATTCTGATAAACGTTTTTGCGAATCTCGATATCGGTTTGTCCGGTATGTCCCATATCCAGTATGCCTCATAAACGCTGCCCCTTGTTGCAAGCTTGCTTGATATAAGGTCATCAGAGGCAGGCGTGAGAGTTATCCAGTTCTTTGATCCGTAGTTGTACTCAAGCCCGATCTTGCTTCTTAGTTCTGAAATGGGAATGCGCAGACCCGCATAAACAGCATATCCGGTTTTTGAATCCAGATCAGAATCCCCTGGGTCAGTAAGAAGGCTTCCGAATCCCTCGGCACTCTGGGCCTTGGGGTCCGTCTTGCTTAAACCGCTCGAGACAAACCAGTCTATGTTTTTAATCTTGTGCATGAGCAGCCCTGTAAGATGATAAAGGTCTCCGACATTCGTTGATGAAAATCGGGTCTGGTTTACAAACGATTCTATCTCCGGCATGTCAGTAAGGTCAAAGGCCTTAAATCCCTGCAATATTAAGAAGATGTTTTTGCTGCTCTCCTGTGCTTCCCAGTTGAACCCGAAAAAGTCCACGTCGTCAACTTTGCTGCTCGCTACCCCTTTAAAACCTGACTCAAAACCCCTTCCGTAACAGAGCTTGATGTTTCCGTTCAGCGGTTTATTAAAGAAATAACCGACAACCGCGCCGTCAAAGGCATAATCAATGCCGAGTCCGAGTGGCGGCGCGTCCCGTTCAGTATTTTGTCTCAAGTGGGTCGGCGCGCCTCCGGTTGACGGCCTTCTGCCTACTGAAAAAGCGAGAGGCATACCACCGATGTTCATCCAGTTGACATATGCCCTGTCTACCCTCAAAACGTTATCAGTTGCAAGGTGTCCTGTGTTTCCGTCAAAAAGCATACCATTGTGCGGGAAGATACCGAACATCGGGTCAGTGCCGCTGCTCAGAGACGTGGAAGTCTGACTGCCTGCGACTTTGTACATCGCGAGCCTGCCCATGAACCCGATATTCTCGGTAGCAGGGGCCTCGATGTTAAGCCTGAACCGGTGGGTCATGATCGAATCATTTTTTGCTGTAAATGAGTCACTGGAACCGAAACCCATTGCAGGATAGTAATGTGTATACTGGGCCGGGAATTTCGCCCTAACCGAATCTATCCTGAACCTGTAGTCTCCATAGAGGGTGAACCTTGAGACATCGGATGCTTTGTCCGCCTTTTTTTCGACGTCCCTGATTTTCTCTTCCTGAGACGCATCCTTTGTCTCTATCTCATCCACCTGCTTTTTAAGTTTTTCCACTTCTCTGCTGAGGTCTTCGATCTTGAGAAGAAGTTCTTCTTTTTCTGCGGCATTTGATGCCGCAGGGGACATCAGAGTACAAAATACTGCAAAAACAATTAGTATCAACTTCATTATTATTCCTCTCCTTTTATAGATTTCTCTCTATGCTCAGATTTCTTTTACTGCGTCCCTGTTGATCCCCTTCAAAAAAACATCATCTGTAGATTTGGTAATATATTCCTTCTGTGATACCTTTACAATCTGCGCCCCTTTCCTTATCGACCATGCAAGAAGAGCTATCAGCGCAGCGCTGTACATGATCGCAAATCCGTACTGTACATATAAATTATCGGGCAGAAGTTCGAGCATGTTCTTTGCATCGATAATACCTCTGGAAAAAAAGGCCTCCTCAAATTTTTCCCTGTAAAGCGTAAATGGGAGATAACCGAAGAAGAAGCCGGGCAGCGAGGCCAGTCCTGTCAGATATCCCATCGCTGTCCTTGCATATGTCCTGATCTCGCATCCGATCATAAGGACTGCGCCTATGCCGAGCAGCGGTCCGCCCACAAGGTGGCCGAGGTGAAATCCGTATTTATATCTGCCTGCCTCAACAACAACAGGGATGTCCCAGCCAAAACCTATCCATGTTATCAGTATGGTGAGGTTGAACATGACAATGACTATCAGAAGCGCCGTAAACGGCATAAGACCTGTGAACATGGTCTGTGTAATCTTTGCGACCTTCATTGAGTCGAAATGCCTTGATGACATATGCAGCGAATGTGGGGCCATCACAGCGCATTCAGTACCGAAACCGGTCTTCCCTATGCCAAAGCCCACAAGAAAGCCTATAAATGTCTTAAGCAGTATTTCCACCCACGGCAGCCTGCTGATGCCTTCGCTTGTCTGCCCTGTAAAGGCCGTGTAGAAGGCTGACGCCAGCAGGAGTATAAAAAATCCTGTCAGGATTATTCTCAGAGGGTCTTTATATGGGTTGTATTGCGGATCATAACATAATGTGTCATGCGGATATTCAAGTTCAACACAATGTTTTACGGTATTGCGCGTTTCATGGTGCTTCAGGTAGCCGCCTGCATCAAGTTTCGACATCACAAAAAAAGCGAGAAATGCAAAAGGAATGCTGACAAGCGCCACTACTATGGATGTAAGACTCATAGCCGGAATGCCGCCTAAATAATGCCAAGTAGTGCACCCCTGCGCTATCCTTGTTCCAAGGCCAAAAGTTGCGCCGCCAATAAATGCAAGAAGGGCGATCCTGGGCGGATATTTTGCCCAGGCCTTATGTTCTTTCTCAAAGATTGCGACAAGGGCAGCACCCAACAGTATGCCGATTATGACCCAGTGGATGTCCGCATCATACAGACGGGTGATAAGATCAGTCTTTGTGATGTTTTCTTCGATGGAGCCGAACATCTTTGCAAGACCTGTAGTGACCGGGATCGGTGTTTCATAATTGAGAAAGTAGATGACCTGCGCCAGCCCCACAAAAAACCCTCCCCATACAAACGACCACGGCTTTGTAAAAATCTTTCTCATTTGCCTCTCCTTAAAAACTTATTTTGAACTCTCCAGTGGAAAGTCCTTTGTCTTCGGCAGATCAATCAAGCCCTGCACATATTCGGCGGAAGGATACCCCCTTTGCCAGCCTGCCATTCCCAGTACCATTCCGTATGCATTATATCCAAGCATTCTTAGCGGGATAACAGGCAGGGCTTCTGCAGCGCCCATATGGCACACGAGGATGATCTTTTTGTCTTTGGGAAGTTTTTTAAGGTTTGCAGGTTTAAATAACTCATTGTACGGGATGTAGAGGGCCCCCGGTATATGGGCTAATTTGTACGCATCAAGGGCATTCTCGCCTATCCTTACATCCAGCACCATAAAATCGGTTTTTTTCATCTTTGTCCACATGTAGACGTCGTTTGCACTTACATGATAGTTGTCATTGGCCGGCCCATCGCCAAGTATCGCATGCACTTTCTCCGCAAGCTGCAAACCATCAGCAGTGGCAAGAGGCGTTATTGTTATCACTAAACAAAGTCCCGCCAGAATTGTTAATATCGTTTTTTTCATTTCAGAGTCCTCCATGGAATATATTTTGCCGGATTATGCGCATCCCGACATCTTCTGAAATTCCTTTACTTCCTTGACCACGTCTTTCATATCGATTCCCATGGAACCGGTAATCTCCGTCCAGGTCTTTCCGGCCTTCTTCAATTCTATTATCTGTTCAACAGGTTTCTTTGAAAGGCTTGCTGTCACTACCGCAGTCATGGCATCTCCGGGTGGAAGAGACTTTATGGCGCCGGATATAGCTTCAGTTTCCACAATTTCAAAAAAGTAGCTCTGGAGCTTTTCTTCGAATCGCTCTACTTCCTTTGAAGTAACACGTTTTTTGTTTGTTATCTCCATCCGCTCTTTCAGTTCCTCCTCCCCGCCTTTATTTGCCCTCTTTTCAGCGACGCATGAAGAAGCAGAGACCAGGAGGGAAATTGCCATCAGCACCATAAATAGTTTTTCTGTTTTTCTCATTTTTTCACCTCATTAAATTTATTCACCGTTTAAACGGCGTAATTTCACAAATTGGACATTCATCGCTTAACCCTAACCAGCCCTGCAATAGCGTTATCAGCGCAGGCAGATAAATTATCGTCATTATCGCACTCAGCAGCATCATGCTGACTATGAAAGCACCGACAGTTATATACGGCGTAAGTGAGGCAAACATCATCACGGAAAACGACGATGCAAAAAGCACCGCATTGCGCATTATGCCTTTGCCCGGACGCGCAGCAGTCCAGAGCAGTGAATCAGTGACGAGTGTCGAGTGTCGAGTGACGAGATTGTCAGTATTCCCTGACTCCTGATTCTCAGCAATCCTTTGCCTGAACCTGCTGATAAAATGGATCGCAAAGTCCACCGCCATCCCAAGCGACAGACACGAAAGCACGGATATCGGCATATCAAAGTCCTTGCCGATAAATCCGACCACTCCATATATAAGGAGGATTGTAAATAGCAGCGGCGTATAGCCTACTATCGCCCATTTCACTGAACGGAAATTGACGGCAAGAATAATGAACACAGCTATCAGGGCGATTATAAAACCCCTTATCATGTCTGAAAGGACTTCGTCGTTCCAGACAAGATTGAACCAGGCGATTCCTGCGGGCTTGAATTCAATTTGTGAGGGTAAGACACTCCCTGCCCCTGCCTTATACTCTTCGATCGCTTTTATCACATCCCTCATCGCCTGCGCGTCCCATGTCTTAAGCTGCACCCAGATATTCGCCTTTTGAAAAGGATAGTCAACAACATTGTCCAAATCAGAGGGTTTTGCGGACATAGAGAACAGAAACAGATATTGCCCTATCGTGTCCTTTGTCTCAGGCACTACGTCATATTCGGGGTCACCGTTATGGAGGACAAGATTTATCCTTTTGACATAATCAACAACGGATGTCGTTTTTCCGACAACAGGCAGTTTCTCAAGATGCCTCTGAAGTCCCTCAATATACCGCATCGCCTCCGGGGTCTTGATGTCGTCTTCCTTATCTGAAATGGCCACAACATAACCGAGCGAAGTGCCCCCGAGCGCCTTGTTCATGACAGTATCGGCTACGCGGACTTCGCTGTCCTCTTTAAACCACTCGACCATGTTGTTGTTAACAACTGTTTTCGTTATGCCTATGATTGCCAGCACGAAAAGTATCAGCCCGCCAAAGACGGTTGTCTTTGGCTTGTGTGTACCAAACCCCGCAAGACTCTTCAAAAATCGTGACGTCCCGCTTATTTCAACATCTTCATCTTCGGATGCCTTATCCAGATGTTTCTCCTTGACGAACATAAACATCGCCGGGATGAAGCTGAAGCTTAAAATTCTCAGGGCAAACGTACCGAATGCCACCACCCCGCCAAAGACCTTAACAGGTATGATATTCATGAATAGAAGCACACCGAACCCTACCGCCGTCGCAAGCGCGGTATAGCGAACAGGACGGCTCACCGTCTTCATGGTCTCGATTATCGCGGCCTTCTTGTCTTTTTTCTCCTTGTAACGGAAATAGAATTCATTGAAAATGTGAATGCTGTCCGTCGCGATTGCCATCAGAAATACAGGCGCCATTGAGCTCATGATGTGAACAGGAAATCCAAACGCCAGTAACAGCCCCATGCTCCAGACAATGCTCACCATAGCGTCCATCATCAGGGTAATGGAAAGGAAGAGGTCCCTGAACATGAGATACCTCACAGTAAGCATGACCATTCCTGCCATTGGCGCAAAGATCGCCATAAGCTTGAACATCTCTATCCCAAATGTGTCCCTTGCTACAGGATCGCCTGCAATGTAATACTTCTCATCACCACTTTCCTGTCCTACAATCGCCCTTATCTTGTCCGCTATTTCTTTACCGTTTGCGCCCTTTTCAAGAGGGACGTAAATTGCGGTGGTTTTGCCGTCCTTTGAGATTATTTTGTCAACGAACAACGGGTTCTCAAAAAGCATGTCCTTCAGGTGGGTTATTTCATCGCCGGTCTTTGGGACGTCGGTCATGAGAGGGGCAACCCGCAGGGTGCCTGCCTCTGCTGTTACGTTAGTAATAGTCGGAAAGCTGTTGACGTCCCGCGCTGCAACGCCCTTGATTTTCAGGATTTCATCAGTTATTCGCTGGACCTTTCCGAGGGTGTCCGTATTCAGGACGCCTTTCTCATTTTCAATTCCCACGACAATCATGTCCTCATACAGGCTGAAGGTTTTATCCACCTCGTCAGTCCACACCCTGACATCGGATGTTTCAGGCAGCATGTTTTTGGGGTTGGTGTCAGTTCTTATCTTTGTGAACTGGGTCGCAAACGCAAGGGTAATAACTATCGTCAGCAATACGATCAACTTAGGAT
>JBFLYJ010000126.1:0-8018 GCA_040756635.1 Nitrospirota bacterium | reverse complement strand
AGTATGTCGAGGATAACTCTGACCGCCTTCATGTTATAAAAATACCTGTCATTCTGCGCCTCAAGCCACCACTCGCCCTGTGCGGAATAGAACTGAATATCGCTGAACCCTGCCCTGGATAAGGCGTTTATGATGCGGTCATCGACCGGTACAGAGGCAGGGATGCTTTTTAAACTTATAACAGGATCATAAATAGGGATAAGAGGCGCTCCTATATCAAAAGCAAAAGACAGACCCGCTCCGATCCGGTTGCCCCGCTGGTAGCTTACGTCAATCTCTGACCACTTTGTCGGTTTGTACCTCAGCCCGAAATTAAATTTTGAAGGCACCGGGTCTTCAAAATATTTATTCTGCGCCGGGTCTGCTGTCTGTTCGTCGTACTTTATCGGACTATATTCAGCCGTTAAAGCGAACTTTTCGGACGGGGCAAACTCAATACCGAAGAAGAACTGCGAATCTTTCAGCCAGTCCCTGGTATTGGTGAACATTTCGATCTTGACGTTTTCAGAGTTGGCCAGGAGCGGTTTGTCGCCGAACCTCCCATTTCCGAATCCGAGAGTGAAATCAAACGGGTATACCTGTCTGCTTGCGGCTATATACTGGGAAGGATAAATTCTCGTTCCGTGCGGGTCCATAATTCCGACGGCTACAGCTGGGATGTATCTGCCTTCAGGAATTAACTGGTATTTGATATCAATGGACTTGTCCTTGAAATTGCCGTACTCCGGGTCCGACAGCCCCTGTACCCCAAGGACTTCCGTTATCTTCCCGTCAATCTCAAGTCCCCTTAACGGACTTATGGCCCCGTAGTAGTATCGATAAGGTCTGACCTGAGTGAACCCCACCCGGTACCTGTTTTCCCCGAGTACTCGGGCGGTGGGGACCTCAATCAAACCGGTCCCCCCCCAGTTTGCCGGAGAGGTGAAAGGTTCATCCCCGGCATATGACAATGAACTGAAAATTATTAAGGGCAGGCATACCGGCAGAAGAAGTAACAGTATGCGCCTAGAAAGCCACAATGAGCACCCCTGCCGTTACAGCAATCTGATACATAATCTGTGTTATGTCCTTTATCTCCCTCAGCCAGGCGATGCGTTCCAGTTTATCAGGAACAACGATTGTGTCCCCGGGTTCTATCTCCTTTATTTCTTCTCCGAATGCGCCTATTTCCCATCTCGATTGCGACGCGTTCCAGTTCATGAACCCGGAGGCCAGTTTCTTTGCGGTACCGTCAACCTTTAAGACGTATGTATTGCTGTCATCGGCGAAAGATGTATATCCCCCGGCCAGCGAAACGTAATCCTTATAATCCATTTCACCCGAATAAACAAAGCTGCCCCTTGACATGACCGCGCCTATCACACTTACCACGCTGTTGCGCATCGGTATCATCAGGCTGTCGCCTTCCTCCAGTTCGATGTCATACTCGGTGTTTTTCAGCAGTCTCGGGTTTGCCAGTTTAATGGACATCCTGCCTGTCGAACGAAGCTGTTTCAGAGATTCAATGAATCGTCTTTTTTGCTCCATCTCCATCTTGTTCGATTCCACCTCTTCCGCAGAAAGCGCGGTGGATGCCTGCTGGGAACCGGTCGTAATCAGTTCGCGTTCCAGCCTTTCTATCATCTCAGCGAGGGCCTTCTGCTGCACTTCCCTTACGCTGTCACGCGTAAAAACAGCCCCCCTCAGGTATGCCTTTCTTGTATAACCTCCAGCCCTCTCGACAAGTGAAGAGAGCCGGTCCCCGGTCCTGATGGGATAGGTGCCGGGATGTTTGACTTCCCCGCTGATTGTCACCGTGCGGTAGAGTTTCCACTCAGGGACCGTCCGGACAAGCAAGTAATCGTTTATCTGTAATGGAAGATCATGTGCGGGGTCTCCCTTTTGTGCAAGCGCGAGATCGATGTTAATCAATTCTGTCACCGGCCCCGACTGGGTGACGCTGACTCTCGTCAGTTCAGCCTTTTCAGAGGCGTAATAAAGCGCGCCGCCCGCCTTTGAAATAACATCGCTCACCCTTGTCTGTCCCGGAACGATCGCGTAATCACCCTCATTCACGACAGCACCTGCGAGCTTTATCGTATTTGTTGTTTCCGTTACCGAAAAAACCTTAACGAGGTCTCCGTCCATGACCGGGAAATTCTTGTCCGGGCTGTTTTCGATGTCCAGCAGGTCCCCTTCAAAGAGCGTCCTGAACTGGTGGTCCTCGATCCTCTGCACCTGCACGCGGCCTTTATAGGCATTGCTCGTCAGCCCCCCGGCCATCTTAAAGAGGTCAAGCAGTCGTGTCTCATGACGCAATTCATATATAGCCGGCACTCTCACATTGCCGGCAATACCTACCAAAGGTCCGACCGGTGGTATAAAAATAACATCCTCCGGCATCAGTCTTATGTCGCGGCTCTTGTCACCGCTGAGGAGAAAATCATACATATCGAAATGTGTAATCGTCGCGCCGTTTCTCTTTACCTGTATGTCCCGCATGGTCCCTGACTTGCCCGGACCGCCTGATGCGAACAGGGCATTTACCAGGCTTGAAAGAGACGACACATCGTAACCGCCTGGATTTTCTGCGTTCCCCACTACATATACTTTCATTGACCTCAGAGCGCCCATGCTTACATTCATTTCAAAGCCGGTATAGTATCTTGACATCTCCTTTATCAGAAATTCCTTAAGTTCACTGAAGGTCAGCCCCGTTACCCCCACTACACCGATCTTAGGCAGTGCGATATTTCCGTCCCTGTCAACCGTTACGTCCCATATACCTTCAATTTTCCCCCATACATTTATCCTGATCTCGTCCCCCGGGCCTACGATGTAATCCGGTCCGACCGGAACATTAGAGGGAAGAGCGAATGAGCTGTCGGGGCTGGTGAAAAGGTCATAACCGAACTGACTTATATCAGTCGAAATTTCAGAAGTGCTCCTGCCCGCAATAAACTGCTCGAACGCGGATGTTACCCTCGCAGCCTCCGGCTGCCTGAGTGTCGGGGCCGGCTGGTTTGCCTCTGGAGGCGGGGCGGACTCAGCGGGCTGCAACTGCCGCTGAAGGTCTTTCATTATTCCCGGTGTAATGATCGAATTTTTCGTCTCGCCAATCCCCTGTCCTGGCGCCTGCCTTGAGACATCAGGAGACATACTCATGGTCCTGATCTGCTGCGCATAGGTCAATGGAGCAAAAAAGGACATAATCAGTATAGCGACAAGAAAACGTATACCATTAAGAATTTTTTTCATGAATTCACCCTTCATGTACAATAAATAGTTATTAATACCGGCCGCTGAATTAACCGTTGCTGGTCCCGATAATACGTCCAAGTGCTCCCGCAGGTGCCCTTATTCTAAAGAAGTGCGTCGTATTATTCAACTTGATGATTAAGGATTTGACTTAAACCGGAAGTCACAGGGCATTACAGCCGCCACGGAGCAGATAAGCCGAAAGGGGACTAAAACCTCTCCCCCTCGTTTCCCACGAGGGGATTCTTCTCCTCAACATACAATTTGCGAATGGCTGGAGCGGACTCCTGACGGGAATTCGCCCTCATCGATATTGACCTGATAATACGAAGGTTTTTGATAAACATGCCCATCATGACGATAATAAGGCAAAAGACCAGCAGCATTACCCATGAGTCAAACTTGTAAAGGGCAAATGCGATTGACGACATAATAGCGGTCAAGACCCACACTATCTTAACGACACGCTTCTGCTTGATTCCCGACCTCATCATCAGATGATGGAGGTGTGTCTTGTCACCCAGAAATGGGGACCTTTTATTTATGACCCTGATAAAGAACACACGCAGGGTATCATATATAGGGACTGCAAGGACTATAACCGGCACCATCGGAGTGATTTTACCGTTGCCCTGGGTAAGCATAATCGACATTATAGCGATTGAGAAACCGATGAACATAGTGCCGGAATCACCCATGAAAATTCTCGCACGCGGATAGTTGTATCTGAAAAGACCGAGGGTGGCGCCAAGACTGCAGAGGCTGAGATAAAATACAGTGCTGTTGCCGCTTATAGAGGCTAAAACTGCAAAGGCAATGAATGCTATCGAGGAGACACCGCATGCCAGCCCATTGAGACCGTCTATCAGGTTGATGGCATTGACGACCCCGAACACCGCGATAAAAGTAAAAGGTATGCCCCAGGCCCCGAGATGAACATCTCCCGTTCCAAACAGGTCTCCAAGGTTGGTGATCCAGGTACCGGAGCCGACGATAAATACCGCGGTAGCGATTATGGAGAATACCATCTTGACCTTCCAGTCCGTACCCCGGACATCATCAAGTATCCCGAGCAGAAGCATAACGGCGGATGAAAGAAGATAGGATCCGATCACATTGTCGATCGGGAAAATAAAAGGAGAGATAAGCAACACGCCTGACGCAATCGCCACGCCCCCGAACTTAGGCGTCGGATGAGCATGGATGTGTCTTCTTCCCGGCACCGCTATCGCGCCGCTGCTGTTGGCAAGTGACATAACAACAGGCACCAGCAGGAACGATACGGCAAATGCGCTAAGAAAAACTATATAACCAGGTAACAATATTAAATCCTTGCCTGTAATATTTATTATACTAATTAAGCATTATACACTTTTTTGCTTAATTATCAAATTTTTTTTTATTATTTTTTCATTACGCGTGATGTGACGAATCAGTCTGTTCACGCAAAAAAATAATTTCACTGACAAAACCTGATATGTCCGGCGATCTGATGCACAACGGCCATTTCACCCAAACACCGGTCAGCAATAAAAAGAACCATTTCCCGTCTGGTTCGATTATTTTATTAAGGTGATAATCGTGGTACAATAGACTTTTAATTTTTATTTGATTTTAAATATCTATTTATAGATAGAGCATCCATTGACATTGGCTGGTATTTCAAGTTAAGTGTTCGGCATGTGACCGAAAAGGCGGAGCAGTGATCAGGAAAGCCCGTATTTTTATTTTACTTGGAACTCATACGTATCGGACTATGAATAAACAGGACCATATTGTTACATGATGAAGAATGCTCTTTTGATCGGAGGGACAGGTTTTGTCGGCCATCACTTAGAGCGTTGCTTGCAGGACAGATACAGGGTCACGGCAAGTGGTCAGAATGAGGATATCCGGGATACCGCAAAAATAAAAAAACTGATACTGGCCGTATCCCCAGATATCGTGATAAATTTGGCGGCTATCACGACAGTGCAGGAGTCTTTTGAACGTCAAAATGATAATTATAATATAGGATTCTTTGGAACGTTAAACTTGCTTACGGCATTAAAAGCTGCGGGTTTTCATGGGCGAATGCTCCAGGTCGGTTCAAGCGAGGTATACGGCTTTCCTAGTGAAGACCAGTTACCCTTATCAGAATCAGAACCCTTACGGCCGATGAGCCCTTATGCTGTAAACAAGGTGGCAATTGAAGCCCTCTGCTATCAATGGAGTCAAACAGAAAATATTGAAATTGTGACCACCAGATCTTTCACTCATATAGGCCCCGGACAAAGCGACAGGTTTGCGATTTCAAGTTTTGCAAGGCAGATAGCGGAAATAAAAGTAAAGAATCTGGAACCCGTAATCCATGTAGGGGATTTAAGCGCTACACGGGATTTCACCGATGTTCGCGACGTCGTCAACGCATATGATCTGCTGGTACATAAGGGCAGGAGCGGAGATATATATAATGTATGTTCGAATGAGGAAGTATCCACACAGTGGATGCTGGAAAAGCTCATAAATATATCGGGGATTGCCGTCAAAGTCTTGCAGGATACGAAGCGGTTTCGGAAAGCTGAGCAGAGAAGGGTTTGCGGCAGCAACACAAAACTCATTAAAGCAACAGGCTGGCAACGTAGAGTCCCGCTGGAATTATCGCTTTCAGATATTTTAACCTTCTGGGAAAATAAGGTTGGTCATTCCAAAATTGAATACGGCCACATCTAACTACCTCTAAACAGGAGAACTATTATGCATTTGATTTACCGTAAAACCTGCCGCATCTGTAATTCTTCGGCCCTGACAAAGGTAATCGATCTTGGAGAGCAGTATCTACAGGGATCTTTTATTAAAGAAGGGAAAGAAAATCCGGCATTGCGCAAAATATCCCTGGAAGTAGTCAGATGCGATCCTACCATTGATGAAAAGGCATGCGGCCTCCTTCAGATGGCCATATCAGTGCCTCCAGTTATCCTTTATTCATCCTACTGGTACCGCTCCGGGACGAACAGGACCATGCACAATCACCTGAAGGGAATTGCCTCGGTGGCCGCCGAGCTGGTCGGAAAGAAGAAAGCAGCTGTTCTTGATATCGGCTGTAATGACGGCACGTTGTTGAATTATTATCCTAAGGCGTACGCCAAATACGGAGTAGATCCATCGGATGTGGCACAGTCGATTTCCGGAGGTATCACCGTTGTTCAGGATATTTTCCCTTCTCCAGAGCTGAATGATGTTCTCGGAGATGCGCGTCTGGACATCATCACATCCATCGCTATGTTTTATGACCTGGAAGACCCGCTTTCATTTGTGAAGAGCTTGAAATCGATTCTCGCTTATGACGGCATCTGGATCTTTGAGCAGTCCTACATGCCGGCAATGCTGAAAATGAATTCATACGACACAATATGTCATGAGCATCTGGAATATTACAGTTTCGCCGTAATAGAAAATATCCTGGCACGGGCGGACATGAAAGTCTTCAGGGTCGAGTTCAACGACATCAACGGCGGAAGCATCCGCTGCTACGCGACACACAAGTCAAATTTTAAATTCAAAAACCATGAAAACCAGCAGACACTGGAGCAGGTCAGGCAGGAGGAATTCGATCTTGAGCTTGATACGGACAAGCCGTACAAGAACTTTCAGGACAGGATTAATCTGCACAGGGAAAAGTTGTCCTCCCTGCTGAAGGGCCTGAAGCGGGAAGGGAAACGGATACACGTCTACGGGGCTTCTACCAAAGGCAATACAATACTGCAGTGGTGCGGAATCGACAATACGACTATTGATTTCGCCGCCGATCGAAACCCTGAAAAGGACGGGGCGAAGACAATCGGGACCAATATCCCGATCATCAGCGAAGAGAAATCAAGGGCCATGAATCCTGATTATTATCTGGTCCTTCCCTGGCATTTCCGCGAAGAGTTTCTGGAAAGAGAAAAGGCCATGCTTGAGAGAGGGACGGGCTTCATTTTTCCGCTCCCGGAAATTGATATCGTGAAGCGGTAATCCCGGTTATACGGACCGGGTATTGTTTAATGATGCTGCCACCGCGGGCAACTCAATAATGTCTATTAGATCACGTCTGTTGCAAGGCATAGCAGCCAACAGTTTCGGTCAGGTAGCAGCTGTCCTGATCCAGGTATTCAGTGTTCCAATATTTATTAAATTCTGGGGCGTTGAATTATATGGGGAATGGTTGTTAATCAATACGATTCCCGCGTACTTGAACATGTGCGATATCGGGTTCACCACAATAACTGCGAATGAAATGACTATGCTGGTTTCCGGCGGGGAAAGGTCGAAAGCCCTGGACATATTTCAAAGCACGTGGCTGCTGCTTTGTTTTATATCCGCAATCATACTTGGGATCTCTCTATCGGTTACCTGGTTCCTGCCGGTTGAGGTTTGGTTTCGTTTTACGCACATCGCCCATTTTGAACTTGCGGTAATCCTTATATTGCTGTCCCTGTATGTTCTTGTCGGATTACAGACGAGACTTCTACTGGCCGGATTTCGCTGTGAAGGGCAGTATGCGCTTGGGACATTCCTGAACACATTGCTCCTGCTTATGGAGTATGTTGCGGTCGCTATTATTATATATTGGGGTGGTACTCCGGTTCATGCGGCCTGTTCTTTTTTTATCATGCGACTCCTGGGGACCGTTTGGATCAGGCTTATATTAATGCAGAGACGTTCATGGATCGTATTTGGAGCCCAAAATGCATCAATTGACACTATCAGGAGACTTGTGCGACCGGCTTTGTCGTTTATGGCATTCCCGATGGGGAATA
>JBFLYJ010000125.1:0-8041 GCA_040756635.1 Nitrospirota bacterium | reverse complement strand
GCGTCCCGCACGGACCGCAGGAAAAGACCACGACGTGTCAGCTGCACATGAGGCACTTCAAAGACGGGGAAACGATTTATATCGAACCGTGGAGGGCGAGGGCATTTCCCGTTATCAAGGATTTAATTGTAGACCGGAGTGCCCTTGACAGTATAATCCAGGCGGGAGGTTATATTTCCGTGCATACAGGAGGTGCGCCCGACGGCAACGCAATCCTCATACCGAAGAAGGACGCCGACACCGCGATGGACGCCTCTGAATGTATAGGGTGCGGGGCATGTGTTGCCGCGTGTCCAAACGGCTCAGCTATGCTATTTACCGCGGCAAAGATAACCCACCTTGCCGTGCTTCCCCAGGGAAAAGTCGAGGCAAAAAGACGGGTATGCATGATGACCGAAGAGATGATGCGGCAGGGCTTCGGTAACTGTTCAAACCATTATGAGTGCCAGGCCGTCTGCCCGAAAGGGATCAAGGTGTCTTTTATCGCGAAACTCAACCGGGAATTCTTCAAGGCCCTGGGCCCCGGATAATCCTTCGAGACTCCCATATCTTAACAAGTGACCGGAATGCAGGCCCTGAAAAAAAAGCTTGACTCCGGATTTAATTCCTCTATAATTGAATTAGCTTCACAATAAATCTGTCAGTTTCTGAAATGACATTCGTCTTTACTATGAGAAATGACTTTCTCGATAACCCAGTCCGTTAATGAAAAAAAGGAGGCATCCATGAGACATGTGTCGTATGTGTTCGTTGCTTTGTTTTTGCTGATGATATTTTCTTCCGGGATCGAAGCCGCTGAAACACTTGATCTGAGTATTCCGCTTCCGCTTACCGGGTCGCAGGCGAAATTCGGTGAAATGGAGAAAAGGTCATATGAAATCGCTGCTGATGAGATCAACTCCGCGGGCGGTATCAAGGGAAAAAAGGTCATGCTGGAATTTGAAGATTCCCAGGGCAAGCCTGAGATCTCACGGGCGATAGCGGAAAAGCTAATTGATGTAAAGAAGCAGCCTTTTATCGTCGGTGACTACAGTTCATCATGCTCCAAGGCGATTGCGGCTGTGGCCGAAGAAAGGAAGACCCCCTATCTTGTGGTTACCGGGGCCGCGGACGACATCACACAGCAGAACTACAAGTACGTGTTCCGCCTGAACCCCTCAACCGCTTATTATTCGAGCGGCCTCATGTCATTTATGAGTGAGGTGATCAAGCCCAAAACCATTGCTATTCTTTATGAAAGCTCGGACTTCGGCACATCCGGCGCAAAGGACATGGAGGCGCAGGCCGCGAAGACCGGCATGAAGGTGCTCGTCAGCGAGAAATACGAGAAGGGCGCCGTGGATTTCAAGCCGATACTCTCAAAGGTTAAGGCAGCTCAGCCGGATGTGATCTATATGGTTTCTTATGTTATGGATGCCTCCCTTCTGATGAAGCAGATAAAAGAACTCAGGATAGACGTGAAGCTGTATGCCGGAGGCGCGGCGGGATTTGCCATCCCTGAATTCATCGATAATGCAAAAGACGCTTCGGAATATGTCGTCACCTCAAGCCTTTGGTGCACCATGGCAAAATACCCGGGGGCAAATGAGTATGCCGAAAAGTATAAAAAACTCTATGGCGACTATCCGTCTTATCACGGGGCAGAAGCGTATTCAGCCCTCTATATAGTAAAAGACGTTCTTACAAGGGCGAAATCGTGGACACAGGAGGACATCCGCACGGCGATGAAGGCCACCGACATGATGACCGCCTTCGGACCGATCAAATTCGAGGACAAGAATGGTTATCAGAACCAGAACTTTATGGATACCCTTGTGCTTCAGGTCATAAACGGTGAACATCATTGCATCTGGCCTGAAAAGTACGCGAGCAAAAAATATATATACCCGATACCCAGGTGGAGAGAGAGAAAGTAGCGGGCAGCTGGAAAGTCATGAAGCGGGGAAGAGATTAAGTGCCTTGGCGCGGTAGCGTGCAGGTCTGATTAAGCGCTATGGCACTGCGCATCAGTGCACGAACCTGATTTGAGGGAAGGGAAAAAATGACATCAGTCCAGATCGAGGTTTTCCTGCAAACCCTGATAGCCGGTCTCCTGCTAGGAGGGCTTTATGCCCTTATAGGGCTGGGTATGACCCTCATAATGGGGGTCATGAAGATAATCAACCTTGCGCACGGCGAACTCATGATGGTGGCGATGTATATCGCTTACTGGATGTTCGTCCTCTTTCATATCGATCCTTATCTCTCTATTTTTATTGCGACCCCGATTCTCTTTCTACTCGGCGTAGCGCTCCAGAAATTTCTTATCAATCCTGTGCTCAAGGTGGATTCTATCCTGCCTGAGAACCAGGTCATACTCACGGTCGGCATCGGTATGGTACTGGCCAATCTTGCCACGCTGTTTTTTAAGTCCGATTACCGCTCGACCCCAGTTGATTACGCGACTAACGCATTTTACCTGAGCGATTACTGGAAAACTTCTCCAATTGAACTCTCTCTGTCAGTCCCATGGACCGTTTCATTTGTATGCGCAGTGATAATTACCATATCGCTCTGGTACTTTCTCGCGAAAACCGATACAGGGAAATCCATAAGGGCCACAGCGCAGGACACGGACGCGGCCCTGCTGATGGGAGTAAATGTGAAATTGATGCGTGTGGTAACGTTCGGCATAGGCTCAGGACTCGTGGGCGCAGCGGGATGCCTGTTTCTCCCGATCTATTATCTGTTCCCTTCCCTTGGCGGGCAGTTTACACTCATTGCGTTTGTGATCACCATCCTAGGGGGCCTCGGCTCAACTGTCGGGGCGATCATAGGCGGTTTGATACTCGGTGTGTTCGAATCCATGACAGCGACCTATGTCGGAATGGGCTGGGCGCCTGTCGGCAGGTTTGTTATATTCGTGGTCTGTCTCATATTCCTGCCCGGCGGGGTGGCATCGCTGTTGAAGAGAAAGAAGCTGGGGAAATGACACATAAAGCGCGAAAGTCAAAAGTCAAAAGGACGGAATCAACTCCTGCCGAATCGAGGGGGCTTCTGAAATGAAGAAATTCATGCCCTTCATCATCCTGGCTGTCCTGGCAATCCTTCCGCTGACGGGGTTAAGCACATATATGATGCATATAATTATTCTGGTCATAATGTGGTCCGTTATCGGCATGTCATGGAACCTGCTGGGCGGATACTGCGGCCAGGTGTCATTCGGGCACGCGGCATACTTCGGCGTCGGGGCGTATACCGCCGGAATCCTTTATTCCAAACTGGGGCTCTCTACATGGTGGGGCATCCCTTTGTCCATTATCGTGGTAGCATTATTTTCTGTTGTCCTTGGTTACATTGTGCTCAGACTCAGAGGACCGTTTTTCGCGCTTGCCACTCTTGCGAGCGGAGAGGTCATGAGGATCACTGCGGAGAACTGGGTCGACTTCACCGGCGGGACGATGGGGATATTGATACAAAAGAGGACCTGGGTCGACAAGACATGGTATTTCTATATCATTCTTCTTATCGCGGCGATAACATTTTTTCTGATAAAGAAGCTCATTGACTCAAAGCTGGGATACTACTTTGTTGCGATCAGAGAGGACCAGGACGCTGCCGAATCACTCGGGATCAACACCACGCTGTACAAGACTATAGCACTATGTATAAGCGGCGTCCTGACAGGGGTCGCCGGGGCGTTTTACACGAGTTACATGGGATATATCGACCCCCACGTGGCCTTTGCCCTGCATGACATCTCAATTATCACAATCATGGTCGTCATGGTGGGAGGTGTCGCAACATTCTGGGGCCCGTTTGTCGGTGCCCTGATTATGGTACTGCTGGCGGAATTCATCCGCGCCATGCCCGGACTTGGTACGGCTTACCAGACATTCTTCGGGATTTTATTGATCGTGATAATTATCTTCTTGCCCAACGGCATCGTCGGGGACTTCCAAAAACTGAAAAAGCTTGCGGGGCTTGGGAGGTCCTCTTCATGAGCCTTCTTGAAGTCAGAGATGTGTCCATGTTCTTCGGAGGACTCGCCGCGATAAGCGACGTCTCCTTTGATATTCAGAAGGGAGACATCCTGGGACTCATCGGCCCCAACGGCGCGGGAAAGACAACGATGTTCAATGTGGTAAACGGTTTTTACGCCCCGTCAAAGGGCGAGGTGTTTTTCAAGGGAAAAAAGATATCCGGCATGAAACCCCACAGGGTCTGCAAACTGGGCATGGCCAGGACCTTTCAGGTCGTGAAACCACTGCAGAGGATGAGCGTCCTTGACAATGTCATCGCCTCCGCGTTTTTAAGAGTGAAAAACAGGGGCGAAGCGGAAGATATCGCACTGGATAAGATAAAGTTTACCGGGCTGCATGAGGACCTGAATGTTATTTCAAAGGGGCTCCCGCTCGGTAAAAGAAAGAAGCTTGAGATCGCCCGTGCTCTCGCTACACAGCCGGAGATGCTTTTACTGGATGAGTCCTTCGCCGGCCTGAACCCCGCGGAACTCGATGACTCCATTGAGATCATCAGAAAGATAAAGGACAGCGGTATTACCATCATGATCATTGAGCACCATATGAAGGTCATCATGGCGATATCCGACAGGATCGTTGTTTTAAGCTACGGCCAGAAATTGGCGGAGGGGACCCCGGAAGAAATAGGAAACAACCCGCTCGTGATAGAGGCTTATCTCGGAGAGGCAGAACATGCTTGAGATAAAGAACATAGATGTCTTTTACGGTGACGTACAGGTGGTCTGGGACGTTGCCTTTGAGGTAAAGAAGGGAGAGATAGTCGCCCTGATCGGAGCAAACGGGGCCGGTAAGTCCACCACCTTAAAGACAATATCGGGACTTATCAGACCTAAAAAAGGGGAAGTCACTTTTGAGGGTAACCCTATACATAAGGCCGAGGCCTACAATCTCATTGAAATGGGGCTTGCCCTCTGTCCTGAAGCAAGGCGGCTCTTTGTCGAGATGACGGTTGAGGAAAACCTGGATATGGGTTCGTTAAAAGGCGAAGCAAGGAAACAGAGACAGAAGACAAAGGAGACGGTATTTGAGCTGTTTCCAAGACTGAGTGAACGGCGCAGGCAGCTTGCCGGGACCCTGAGCGGAGGGGAGCAGCAGATGGTCGCTATCGGAAGGGGACTGATGTCCTTGCCGAAACTGCTTATGCTGGACGAACCGTCCCTGGGGCTTGCCCCTATCCTGGTCCGGGAAATATTTGATGTAATCAAGAAAATAAGACAGGAGGGGACCACGGTCCTTATCGTCGAGCAGAACACAAAACAGACTCTCTCGATAGCTGACAGGGCGTATGTCCTCGAAACCGGCAGGATAACCCTGCAGGGGAGCGGACAGGCCCTGCTTAACGATGAACATGTAAAGAAGGCATATCTGGGAGTATGATAAACAGTTCAAACAGTTCAAACCGTTTGAACTGTTAACAACGGAGGTTCAAAATGTTTGTATCCGACTGGATGACAAAGAAAGTTATCACCGTATCTCCTGATGACAGCATATCCGAGGCGGCGAGATTGTCAAAGGAAAAAGAGATCAAGCACCTCCCTGTTGTAAAGGGGGCCAGGGTTGTCGGTCTGCTTTCGGACAGAGACATCAAGGAATATGTTCCATCAAAGGCCACCTCCCTTGATGTGTATGAACTCCATTACCTCCTTGCAAAGACAAGAGTAAAGGAAGTGATGAAAAAGGAGATCATAACAACTTCCCCTGACACGCCGATTGAAGAAGCGGCCATGGTCATGCACGATAAAGGAATCGGATGCCTGCCGGTGGTCGAAGGCAGCAACCTGGTCGGAATCATCTCGGACAATGATATCTTTCGTGTGCTTGTTGATATTACAGGAGTCCGGCACAGGGGGCACAGGATATACGTGACCCTGGAAGACCGGCCGGGGTCGATAAAGGACGCTGCCGATATCATCAGAAAGCATGGCTTCAGTCTGCAGAGTATCCTTACTTCCTACGAGGGTGTCAGGAAAGGCTTCAGAGACATTGTGGTAAGGACAAAAGGCAGCGGCAATTTCAGGGCACTAAAGGAAGAGATGGAGTCCGTATATACAGGAGTAAAGATAAGAAAAGGATAGTTCCGGGCATTATTGTCAGCACGGTGTCATCTGCTGCTTCCCGCAAGGTTGTTCTACTTTGCTGTCTACCCTTATGTTATCATTGAGATGCATTCCTATTAACAAATTTATAAAATGAAAACCTGGAGAGACAACGTATACTTCACCCTTGTGGAACCGCGAGAGCCCGGCAATATCGGGGCATGCGCGCGGGCCATAAAGAACATGGACTTTGCAAAACTCTGTCTCGTGAACCCGCCCGTACTGATGACGGAGGAGGCGCAGTGGTTTGCCCGTAATTCCCTGGATGTACTGGAGGCAGCAGATACACGCGAATCAGTCCATGATGCCATAGGGGACAAGCATTATGTTGTCGGCACCTCAAGGAGAAGGGGCAAACGGCGGGGCGCCTTTCTCCCGGTTGAGGAAGGGAGCAGGCGAATATTTGAAATCGCGCAGAAGAACAAGGTGGCTGTCCTGTTCGGCAGAGAAGACAGGGGACTCTATAATGAAGAAATAGAGGAGTGCGCCTTTCTGATGACGATCCCCGCGAATAAAAAACAGCCCTCCCTGAATCTTGCCCAGGCTGTCATGATAATTGCCTATGAAATTTCCAAGGCAGGGATGAAAGCCGGAAAAGATACGGAGAAAAATGCCGATACGCGGTTACTGACCGCGGCCCCGCCCAAGATGGCCCGGCAGGAAGAGCTTGTGCTGCTTTATGAGAGACTTGAAAATGCGCTGCGTCTGCTTGAGTACATTCCCCCTGATGATAAAATTGTCCGCAGAAAGATCATGCAGAACTTAAAGCACTGCCTCGGCCGCGCAGGGCTGACCGCCTGGGAGTTCAACATGTTTCACGGCATCTGCAAGGCTGTTGAAAAAAAGTTCAATAGCGCAAAAGAACGGAAGGGCAAAAGTTCAAAGGCGCTCGAATAAGCGTCTTTTCTTCTGCGCTATTGCTCTTTGACACTGATTATCAGTGTCACCCATTTCCCGTCTACGGCTTTTTCCCTGAGAGTAAGCCCCGCTTCTTCCATCGCCCTGATCACGTCATCCTCCTGCCCGGTGAGCATACCTGAAAGTATCGCCGTTCCCCCGGGTTTGAGTTTTGAAGCGATTTCAGGGGCGATCGGAATGAGTATCTCTGACAAGAGATTTGCCGCGATGACATCAAACGCACCGGAAACATCCGATATGCTGCCTTTCGTTACAGACACATTGTTTAATCCATTAAGCGACGCATTATACAGGGCAGCTTCCACGGCCATCTGGTCCGTATCAACAGCGGTCACACGTATGAAACCGATTCTTGCCGCGCCTATGGCAAGGATTCCGGTACCGGTGCCGACATCGAGAAAGGCACCCCTGCCGCCTTCTTTGGAATATTTTTCAATGAACGCCAGACACTGCCTGGTCGTCTCATGATGGCCTGTGCCGAAAACCATCCCCGGATCAATGATTACCGGGACGCGGTCAGTGGCTGGTTTTATCCAGGAAGGGACTATAGTGAGTGTTTCGCCGACATCAATAGGCGCGAAACTCTTCTTCCATGACTCATTCCAGTCCTGTCCGGGGATGAGCGAGCATTCGAAGGAAAACGCACTATCCAGGCCGGAGGATTTCAACACATCCCTGAACCGGTTTAATTCGTTACGCAATGCATTGACGTCCTGCCCGGTTTCAAAGTAGGCGATGATGCTGCCGTCACGCTCGTAGAATCCGGGAGAGCCCATATCCATTATTTTATTCGTGACCGCCTCACGTGATTCATCAGGAACGCTTAATATAAATTCATAATATTCAGGTAAAGTTTCCATCAAAGCATCCTCCAATGCACCCTGATCCTGCAGGGTTAATAATCATCAGTGAATGTCCCCTTGTACTTTATCCTCTTTTACCCGTTTCATCAGAAATACAAGTGAAAACACCGCAATCATCGTAACGGACAGAAGCAGGAAAGTG
>JBFLYJ010000124.1:0-8083 GCA_040756635.1 Nitrospirota bacterium | reverse complement strand
ACAAAGACCCTCTCGGTTGACATTGACTGCAGTCCGAGTTCCTGGGCGATAAACAAGAAAAGGTCCGTACTGTTTACAGGGGGCTCCGCCATCCAGATAAGTTTGATATTATCAGTAAAATCTGAAATGACCATCTGGCTCAGAGTCGTCTTGCCCGACCCTATGGGACCTGTGACTACAGTCAGTCCCCGACCGGCCTTGAATGATTCCGTTATCCTGCTGCGCACCCTGGCATGTTCACCCTGATCAAAAAAGAACTTGGGATCAGGAACATTCTCAAAAGGCAGCATACTCAGGCCGAAATATTTAGTATACATATCAGGTTACAACTCCTTGTTTTCAGGGACGAGTTTTATCTCTACTCTGCGGTTTTTAAATCTGCCCTCATCAGATTCATTGGGTGCGATAGGCCTTGTCTCCCCATAACCGGTCACAGAGATGCGGTCAGCAGAGACGCCGTTTTCCACCAGAATGGATGCGACAGCCTTTGCCCTGAGAAATGATAATTCCATATTGTCCAGATACCGTTTTTCAGATGAAGCTTTAATGGGTATGTCATCTGTATGACCTTCAACGTAGACCTGACAGTCCGGTGAAGAAAGTATATCAGGCACCACTTCCTTGATCGCACGCACCAAATCGTCATTAACTACTACCTGTCCGGAGTTGAAAGCACCTGTACCTATCACAGCTAAAGTCCTTATCTTATTTCTATGCGAAGATGCCATCTCGACTGCTTCAGGTTTTTCATTCCTTGCCGTGCCTTCTTCCCCGGCCACGTCTGCGGCAGCTTGCACATCCTTTGCTTCGGTTGTTTCAATTATCTGCTCCTGGACAGGTTTTTCAGTGGCGGCTTGCGGTTCAGCAGGCGGGGAATACTTCTTAAAATCATCCTGTCTATACTGCGGCTGAATATTATATGCCGGGATACTTAGTGCCTTAAAGAGTATTATTCCTGATAATGCAAAGAAAACTAAGGAAAGGCCGATAATAAAATTACGCATAATAAACTATGAAAAAAACTCCTTTTTGACCATAGAGTTATCTTAAAGGATTTATTGTTGTTTTTTCAATATTCTTATAAATCAAACAGAAAGCTTCACATTTGGGCTGATAGTGAGTCCGCGGGAAATCAGGATATCGAGTAATCGATAAGATTAAAGGAGGTAATTATTTAATCCGATAATAACATACTATGGGTGATATATTAAAAACTTACGTTCAGCGGATAAAGGAGCTTCCGACCCTGCCCGCGATTGCCCATAAAATACTGGTACTTGCCAACGATCCCCTGCTTTCTATCGATGATCTTCTGGACATTGTGGAGACAGATCCTGCCATATCGGCAAAAATTCTGAGTGTCTCCAACTCAGCTTTTTTCGGATATCCTGTACGTACGACCAAACTCAACGATGCCATAATGAGAATAGGTATGAATAACGTAAAAAGCATTGCCGTCGGGATAGCGGTCTTGAGTTTCCTTGGCGACGGCAAAAAGACCAAAGAGTATACAAAGCTGTATCACCATTCGGTCTGCGTTGGGTTGACTTCCCAGTTCATAGCAAGAAACCTAAGATTGAATTTCGCGGATGATGTCCTGATTGACGGTCTGCTGCATGATCTGGGATATCTGGCGCTTTATAAATATTTCCCGGAAGTTTACAGTGAAATTATGAAGTCCGTAAAGAATGGCAGACCTTTACTGGAAGCAGAAAAAGAAATACTGAGTTATTCGCATAGTGACGTTGGTTTCTGGCTTGCTGATCAATGGAATTTGCCGTCATCCGTGGTAGACACCGTTTTATATCATCACATGCCGTCTCTGGCAAAAAAGAACTCCAAACGTTCGGCCATCGTACATATCGCGGATTACATTTCAGCGCTGAAAATACCTTTCAGTCCCATTGAAATCACCCCTGACTACCCTCTGGACCATTACGCTTTTGATATCCTGTCCATATCTGACGATGATCTGAAAGAGATGGAAGCATCTATCGAGGACATCCCATTTTCCGACGAAATCCTCAGTTTATCGCAATGCTAAAACCTATCTTGACTATTGCAGGCGTGGCTGCTTATCTGCTGTGAAACTTGTTTTGCGCCGAGTTTACGCCTTTGGTGAGTATTTCCTGAACGGCATCCACGGCTGTTTCAACCGCCTCTTCCATCATCGGTCTTTCCTGCTTATTGAAACGGCGTAGAACATATTTCTCAGCCGGCCCCCTGTTAGGCCTCCCGATGCCGATCTTTAATCTCATAAAATCCTGAGACCCGAGCCTGTCTATTATTGACTGGACCCCGTTATGTCCGCCGGAAGAACCGGTCTTTCTGATCCTTATCGCTCCGGCTTCCAGGTCAAGGTCATCGTGAATAACCAGAATGTTATCTATTTCTTCATGCATTCTCAAAGCATCCCAGACAGCGTTGCCGCTTCTGTTCATAAAAGTAAGAGGCTTCATCAGGAGAGTTTTATGCTCCCCGATGAAGCCTTTTCCATAAATATAGTTTGCCGTCTTCTGTCTTATTGATATGGAACATCTTGCCGAGATGACGTCAATGACCATAAATCCGATGTTATGCCTTGTATCCGCATATTCGTCTCCCGGGTTGCCCAAACCGACCAAAAGCCACATAACGATATACTATTTCTCTTCTTTCGAAGCCTCTTCCTTGCCCTTGGCCTTAACCAGTTCCGGCTCTGTCGGCGCGGCAGCAGCCTCTGCAGGGGCCGCCTCTTCAGCAGCAGGCGCACTGACGAGCAGAATAACTTCAGAAGGGTCGGTTACTATCTTTACTCCTTCAGGCACCTGAAGGTCGCTTACATGCAGGGAATGACCTATCTCAATCGATTCCGCATTAACCTCCAGCCTGTCCGGTATCTGTGTCGGAAGACACTCAACCTCGACTTCCCTCAAACGATGCTGCATGATACCGCCCATCTTGATCCCCGCCGGCTGCTTGACGATATCAAGTCGGACCGTAACTTTTACCACTTTTTCAAGAGACACTTCCATAAAATCGACATGCAGCAGTTCCTCTGATACCGGGTCCCTCTGATAATCCTTTACAAGCACCGGATGTTCTGACGTTTTGGCACCGTCCTCATTAAGCTCGATGGTAATCAGGGCATGTTCTCCACCCCCTGAATATATAAGCTTAGTCATCTGCTTGCCATGGACTTTTATGGGCATCGAACTGCCTCCGGAATATACAACGGCAGGTATCATGCCTGCTCTTCTCAGACTGCGGGCACCGCCCTTGCCTAACTCGGGCCTTTTGTCCGCCTTGACTAATATTTTCTCCATTTTTATGACCTCCGATTATTTTTGAATTATTATTAAATAAACAGCGAGCTGACTGATGTCTCCTCGTGTATCCGCTTTATTGCTTCTCCAAGTAAAGGTGCCACGGAAAGGACCGTGAGTTTTTTGCATCTTTCCTGTTTTTCATCCATGGGGATCGTGTTGGTCACAATTACTTCCTCAAGGGCCGATGCATTTATCCTGTCCAGCGCGGGACCTGAAAGTACCGCATGAGCGCATGCTGCAATGACCTTCTTCGCCCCTTTATCCTTAAGTGCCGCCGCTGCATGAGTTATCGTCCCGGCAGTGTCAATCATATCATCAAACAGTAAAGCGTTCTTCCCTTCGACCTCTCCTATAACGTTCATGACTTCAGAGACATTGGCCTTTTCACGCCTCTTGTCAATAATCGCGAGTGAAGCATTCAGTCTCTTCGCGAATGCCCGTGCCCTCTCAACGCCTCCGGCATCCGGAGATACGATAACGAGATCATTCAGGTATTCTTTCCTTACATAGTCTACAAGCACCGGAGATGCATAAAGGTGGTCAACAGGTATATCAAAGAAGCCCTGAATCTGACCGGCGTGCAAATCTATAGTCAGCACCCTGCTTATTCCGACAGCTTCCAATATATCGGCTACCAGCCTCGCGGAAATAGGGACCCTTGGGGCCGCCTTCCTGTCCTGTCTGGCATATCCGTAATACGGCATTACAGCTGTTATCCTCGCTGCCGAAGCCCTTCTCAGTGCATCGGTCATTAATAGTAACTCCATGATATTCTTATTTACCGGCATGCATGTTGACTGAATGACAAAGACGTCCGAACCTCTCACATTTTCATTTATCTGGACCATTATTTCGCCGTCACTGAAATTCGAGACCGTGGCCTTGCCGATCGGGATATTTAATACATCAGAGATCTCACTGGCCAAAATCCTGTTGGAATTGCCTGTAAACAATTTAATACCTTCTGGCATCGTACCTCCTAATAAATAATCTATGAGCTGATGAGCTTTCAGCCATCGACTTAATCTCTATACCCTCTCCCTCTTATAACAAACCGGCTGAAATTTAACAGCCTATTGCCGAATGCTTCATTTCTGGCTGGGGCGGGAGGATTCGAACCCCCGAATGCCAGGACCAAAACCTGGTGTCTTACCGCTTGACGACGCCCCAATCACGGAGTTTAATTATGGGCCGTAGAGGCTGCTACATCCTAAACTTGACTCCAGACACCTCAAAAACCCCAGACGTTAAATCACGGTTTGAACGACGGCACTCCACATGTCATCAAATGAACGTGAAGCTTCTTCAGCCTTCCTTCGTGATTCATACAGTCCAAAGACAGTAGAACCACTTCCACTCATCAATGAAAACACAGCTCCCTGTTCGCGAAGCCTGTCTTTTATCTCTGCAATTACAGGGAAGTTGCTGATAGTAACTGATTCCAGGTCATTTGAAAGACCTTCAGTTATGCCGCTCAGTTCAGCTCTTTCAATATTTCGGATAAAATGCTCAATATTATTTACTTTTTCGACTTTTTTTGTCAATAATGCAAAGTTTTTATACACCCACTCAGTAGATAAATCAAATGGTGGCTTTACCAGCAGAATGTCCAGCCGCCTAAGGGCCCTGCACGGGACCAGCTTTTCTCCCCTGCCGTGGACATAAGACAGAGGCCCCGACAAAAAAAAGGGGACGTCGGAGCCGATTTCTTCGGCTGTTGAGCAAAGCTCTTCAGTCGTAAGACCGAGTGACCATAATTCATTTAAACCCAGCAGTGCCGAGGCCGCGTCACTGCTGCCGCCCCCCAGCCCCGCGCCCATTGGTATTTTTTTCTCCAGCTGTATCACAGCACCCTTTTTAATGCCGTATCTGTTTTTCAGGCGCATCGCGGCCTTATAAATAAGGTTCTGTTCCAAAGCAATCGGAGCTGATGTCTCCAGGACTATATCATCAGAAGCAGCCGTCCGGGCAGCAGGACCCGCACCGGCCGTTTCCTCCAGCGCGGAAAAGCGGATGACGTCATGGAGGGTGATCTTTTGAATCACGCTCCTGATCTCATGAAAACCGTCATCACGTTTGCCGGTCACATTTAAAAACCAGTTTATCTTTGCGGGAGCGGATAAAGTAAACATAAGTTGGCAGCAGGCGGTAAGCAGTGAACAACCGGGGACTTAATGGTAATTACGCCGGGACAATCTCCTGCCGGACTGGTTATTACTGACTTACTCCTTCCCGAGGTTTTCTATCTTCTCTCTGATTCTTTCCTTAAGTCCCTCTTCCTTCTCATGGAACTCAAGGGCTTTTTCCCATGCCTTTCGAGCAGCATCTATTTCGCCCTGTTTAACGTAAACATCGCCGAGGTGCTCAAGAATCAGCGGGTCGTCCTTCTCCAGTTCCGCGGCCCTTTTTATCTCAGCCAGGGCCTCATCATACATGCCCTTCTTGTAATACACCCAGCCGAGACTGTCACGTATATAACCTCGATCAGGTTCGAGTTCAACCGCCTTTTTTACAAGTTCAAGCGCTTCATCCAGGTTTATCCCCTTGTCGGCATAAGTATAACCGAGGTAATTAAGAGCATCCACATGCTCGGGATTGATCTCTATGGTCTTCTTCAGATAGCTGAACATCTCATCATACTGTTTCAGCTTCTCATATACTACCGCAATGCTGAAATTAAGATCATCATCTTCGGGCGCCGTATCAAGCCCCTTCCTGAATATTTCTTCGGCCCTGGCATAGTCCTGCTTCTGAACGTACATCTGGCCGAAATACAGATATACTTCAGGGCTGTCGGGCTGAAGCTCCAGAAGCCTTTTATACTGCTCCTCAGCGGCATCATACTGCTTCATCACGGAAAGAATTCTTGCAAGCATATATACAGCATTTGTATTTTCAGGTTCGGCCGCTATGACCTTTCGCAGCTCCGCCTCCGCCTTTTCGAACTGTTTGCTGTCGACATACATGTTTACAAGCATTCCGATGACCTTTAAATTGTCCGGCTCCGCTTCCGAGATGGCTGAAAGCTGATCAATGACCTTATCGATCCTCCCCTGCTTAAAGTAAAGACTCGTGAGCCTTTTCCTTGCCTCAATATCGTGCGGATTGAACTCCAGGAATTTTTCATAATTCAAAATTGCGTTGTCCGTATCTTCAGTTGCCTCATAAGCAGCTCCCAGCAGAAAATAACCGTCCACAAACGACTGGTTTATCTCGATGGCCTTTTGCAGTTCGACAATCGCCTTGTCAAATTCCTTTGACTCGATATAGATCCTTCCAAGATAATATCTCGCCATCGCATTATACGGTTCAAGGTTTATTGCATCCTCCAACACCCGGACCGCCTGGTCTCTCTGACCACTGAGTGTATACATGTATGCAAGATGAATATACGCTTCCACCTTTGAAGGATCATTCTGTATTACCCTTGAATACATATCGATGGCTTTCTGGAATTCTTTCTGGCTGGAATAGATCCTGGCAAGCAGGGACAATGCCGGTTCATAACCAGGGTCCTTTCGGACCACCTCTTCGGCGGTCTTCACCGCCTCATCGAGTCTGTTCAATCTTAAATACAACTGGCTGATTTCGATTTTCAGATAGGATGATCCCGGGTCCTTTTCAACGGCCAGCTGCAGCTGCTTTAAGGCCTCTTCCCAGTTATACTCCTGCTCCGCTTCCACGGCCAGGATATAATGCATATAAGACTGCCCGGAATTATCGGCACGCAGCGACTCCCGCATTGACCCCGCGCACGAGACAAGCAGCAGAACAATCAGCAAGACGGCGTTTTTTATTTTTTTCATAGCGAAGTTATTATGTCATAAAGCAAAAAGTATTAACAATTATAACATATGAAAGCGGGGAATCAGCGATCATTGGCCGGGACACCTGATTGTCATTTCAGCGCCCTGTTTTATGGGAGTACCGGGAAACACGTACAAGTCTGGTTGCAGAGCGGGGAATATCATACATCCGGTTGTCTGATAAACCATTTTGCCCATTCGACCGTATGTTGCCAAATATAAACTTTTAATGCTAAATTTATTGGGACAAAATTAGAGAAATATGAAAGACCTTTTCAAAGATTTCGGCAAAACTGGGGTCCTCGTGATCGGCGACCTGATGGTTGACCAGTATATATGGGGCAAGGTCAGGAGGATATCTCCGGAGGCTCCTGTCCCAGTGGTAGAGGTGACTGAAGAGAACCTGCTCCTTGGCGGGGCCGCCAACGTGGCGCACAACATCCTCTCCCTCGGCGGCAAGGTATTTATTGCAGGTGCCATCGGCAGGGACGATATAGGGAAAATATTAATCAACAAGCTGTCTGAAAAAGGATTCAACACAGACGGAATTGTCATAGACGGAAGCAGGCCTACTACCGTAAAAACAAGGGTGATCGCTCACAGCCAGCAGGTAGTGCGTTTCGACAAGGAAGTGCGGGCCGATATCTCCAGATCGACGATGTCATTGATCCTTGAATACGTTTCTTCCTGCCTGCCCGAGATAAGAGGCATAATTATTTCCGATTACTGCAAGGGTATTATTACACGCTCGCTGATCAGGAAACTGCTTAATCTTACGCGATCAAAAGTATTCATTGCCGCGGATCCCAAGATAGGACATTTCGACTATTACAAAGGGCTTAGCCTGATAACACCCAATATTAATGAGGCGTCTTTCGGATCAGGCATTGACATAACCGATGAAAAAACCCTGGTTGCCGCCGGCCGTGTATTGCTCAAGAAACTGCAATGCAGGGCGGTAATAAT
The DNA here is from genome assembly GCA_040756635.1 of Nitrospirota bacterium. Lineage (GTDB taxonomy): Bacteria > Nitrospirota > Thermodesulfovibrionia > UBA6902 > UBA6902 > UBA6902. The sequence continues at coordinate 3 of JBFLYJ010000124.1, read as the reverse complement.
AAC